>JAFDGP010000007.1 GCA_019309245.1 Deltaproteobacteria bacterium
CCCGCTCCACACCTTGCTTTTTCATGACATCCTACGGCCGAATATGGTATCAAAATCTCCTGTTATGGAGACCATTGAAGATATCAGGGCATTTGCCAAAAAGCATACTTCCAATGCCCGCGGCAGCCATGACTGGGACCATACGGAACGCGTCTTGCGGCTCTGCATGCACATCGGCCGGGTGGAGGGGGCGGACCTGGAGGTCTTAAAAATCGCAGCCTATCTTCATGATATCGGCCGGTCGTTTCAGGATGCGTCAAGGGGCCGGGTATGCCATGCGGAAAAGGGTGCGCAGATCGCTGAGGAATTTTTGGCACATTACCCCTTGTCCGATGCCCGGCGGAAAAACATCATCCATTGCATTCGGAGCCACCGATTTCGAGGAACCCACCCGCCCGAAACCCTGGAAGCCAAGGTGCTCTTTGATGCGGACAAACTGGACGCCATCGGCGCGGTGGGAGTAGCCAGGACGTTTCTTTTTGCCGGCGAAGTCGGGGCCAGGCTGCACAACCCCGAGGTGGCGCTGTGTCGGACCCGGCCGTACACGAAAGACGATACGGGATATCGCGAATTCCGGCTGAAATTGTGCAAGATCAAGGACCGCATGCTCACCCGGGAAGGCCGCCGCATGGCCGAAGAGCGGCATGGGTTCATGGAGACCTTTTTTCAAAGGCTGACGCAAGAATATGAAGGGATAAGGTGATGGATTGCCTTTTTCTCGTGGAGGTATGGTCATGAAGGCAAGTCAGGGCAGGATGGGCCGAGTGTTTGTGATCCGGCTGGAACAAGACGATGTTATTCCGGGTTGTATTGAAGAGTTCGCACAGGAAAACGGGATTTCCTGCGGGCACGTGCTTCTGATCGGCGGCATTGGGGAAGGCCGTGTGGTGGTGGGTCCCAGGGATTCGGAGGTGCGGCCGCCTGAGCCTATGCTGCTTCCCGTGGACGGGGCCCATGAGGTGGTCGGGATCGGAGTGATTGCCCCGGACGACCAGGGGCGGCCCGGGTTGCATATTCATGCCTCGCTGGGCCGGGCTGGTCATACCATGACCGGCTGCCTGAGACCCGGGGTGCGTACCTGGCTGGTCGGCGAAGCGATCCTGTACGAAATCCTTGATGCAAACGTCGCCCGGCTCAAAGATCCAGACGCCGGGCTGAACTTGCTTCAGGTCGGGAAAACGACCTGACTGCCGGGCAGGAGGTTGTGCAAAGCTCTCTCCGGGAATATCCCAATTTTCCCATATTGTGGAACAAAGATTGCATAAATTAGCCGTCGAACCCGGGCTTGGATCTGCCGTCGCAAGGCAGGCGTGATACGTTGTCCTGAACGCGGTTGAATCCGGCCCCCCAGGCGAACGTACTGAGCCGTGAGAAAGGGACGACGATGGATTGCACCAAAAGATTTTATTCGGTGGTGATTATGGCAGGCCTTTTCATGTGCCTTTGGGGTGTGTCTGTTCCCGCTTGGGCTGATATGTCGATGACCGAGGCGAACCGGCCCTATTCGGTTCGGTTTGAGGACTGGGTGCTCTTGTACCTGAACAACGAGTTTCAGATCGCCGCCCCCCCGGCGCCTGACTACAGCATTTCGGTCAGGCCGAAGATCATGGGTAACAGGGTTAAATTTGTGGTCTCCGGTTATTACTTTGATACCAAACTGGGAAATGACTGGTACGCCCGCTACGGGTCCCAACTGGAATCCACCATTGCCATGTTGTGTCACATGTGGACCCAACAGGGCCACCCCGTAAGCCCGGACGATTTTGAAATCACAATCCAAAAAGAGAAGGTCAATCGCTAGGAAAACGCCCGCCGGGGTGACTCGACCGGGCCGTCGGTGTACCTGACACCACTGAATGCATATGGCGCGTTTAGTCCAGAGAAAAAAGACGGCTTATTGCCATCCCGCCCTTCAGGGATTGAGCGATAAGGAACTGGTAAGCCTGTACAATACCACGGCCGTGACCAAGCTGGCCGCCGGAGAGCCCCTGGTCATCCAGGGGGACACGGATGAACGGGTCTTCCTGATCCTGGAAGGCTCGGCACGGGTCCGAGAGCGGAGCAACGGGCTGGAAAGGGAGGTCTCCGTTTTGCACCGGGGTGACGTGATTCCCGGGGCGTCCTCATACGGCCGGGGCGCAAGGCCGGCCACGGTGGTGGCTGCCGAGCCGCTGAGCGCGCTTGTGCTTGATGAGAACGATTTGAATGTGGTGTCCCCCCGGGTGCACGCCGCCATCTATAAAAACCTTTACGATCACACCCAGAAGCGCCTTGATGAGCTGGTAGTGCGCCAAAAGGCACTGTCGGTGCGAAGCAAGCGGCTGGCTTCGGCCGTGCTGAATCTTATCCAGATCCGCAGTGGTCATTACGAGGAATCAGAGATGATCCGGGGGATGATTCAACACATTCCCCGGTTGCCCATGTATGCCAACCGGCTCGCCGTGGTCATTCTGGATGAAAATGTATCCACCCGTGACGTGGCGGAGCTGGCCAAGCTGGACCCGTCACTGGTCAGCGTGGTGCTCAAGACCGTGAATTCCGCCTACTATGGTTTCAAACGCAAGATTTCAGACTTTCAGCATGCCGTTCTCTTGTTGGGTTTCAACCAGGTCTATCAGCTGGTCATGGACGTGGGAATCCGCAGCACCATGCCGAAGACCCCGGAATTTCGCGAATTGTTGTTGCACTCGATGCTGGTTTCGTTTATTGGCTTTGAAATTTCCCAGCTTGTGAGCGTCAAAAAAGCGGTTTCAGTGAGCACCGTCGGGCTGTTGCACGACATCGGCCGCAGTGTGGTCCTTCTGCTGAAAGGCAAACACCCGAAGATGGGTTTTCTTATCGACATGCTGGACCAGGCCCGGCTGGGGGCCTTGCTCCTGAAGCAGTGGAATATCCCGGACCTGGTGTGCCGTACCCTGGAATATCAGGACTATCCTTTCTGGTTGCCTCCGGAATACATCCCCGAAAAACACAGGTCGCAGGTGAGCATCCTGTACCTGGCCCACCTTTGTTACGAATACCTGAAAGGACGACCCGAAAAGACGCTCAAGACCGCGTTTCTTGCCGACTATTTTCGTTTCCTGAAACGGCCGGAGAGATCGCTCTCCGAGTTCGTGGACCGGGTGGTTCTGCCATCGCTGAAAAAAAAGAGCAAGACCTTTCCCGAAGAGGTCCGCGCATTCTTGAATAAAGAAGAAGATGAGCCGACCGGGGAGGGTTTGCAGACCTGAGCCGACACCCCCTGGCCCCTGCATACTGTGTTGTCCGGTGGGCCCAAATGTGAACCACACCATAGAGGCTAAACAGGCGGCCTTAAACGAATGTGCGTGCCAGAGTTCGGCTCGAATCATCAAAAAGTTGTCAAGATCATGTCCAAAATGGCCGATTCAAAGACCAGTGTTCTCGACGGATGCGGTGCGCAACCCAACAACCCAGTTTGTGTCCCGAGCGCCCTTGATTTTCCGGCTGTGCCGGGGCCACAAGACAGCGCCGGGCGACATGCTTGGAGGGACTGACATTATGGAACATGATACAGGCACCCTGGTCCTTAAGGCCGTCCCTGCCGGGCCGGTTGAAGAAGAGGTCAAGGCATTTTTGGCAAGGGTCTTTAAGAATCTTTCACAAGACAGGCTATCTGCCCTGATCGGACGAACGCCCGTGGTTCTGAGCAAAAATGTGCCTGCTCCAGCCGGTGCAAAGATCGCCGAAAACCTCACAAGACTCGGGGCCAGTGTGGATTTTGTGCCGGGGGCCGGGCATGAACCCGCCCCGGAATCGAGACGGTGGGATGTCAGGGCCGAGCAGGGCGGGCCTTCAAAAAGTACAACAGACGCCACAGCGGAATCGCCGGCTTTAAAAGGAGCCTGGTTTACGAACATCGGATCTTCGATTGTAAACAGCCTTGCAGAGGTGAACAAGGAATTATGGCTGGTGCTGTCCCTGCTCCTGCTGGCCGGGTTTATGAATTACATGGTGACCGGCCAACGCATGGTCCTGGGATTTTACACCCTGCCGACATTGTTCTCCGCGTATTTTTACGGCCGGCGGCATGCAACCCTGACTGCCTTTGCCAGTGTCTTTCTGGTTGGTCTCCTGGTCCGGTTCAATCCGCAGCTTCTTTCCGAACCGAGGGTGGGAGCGTTTGTAGACGCGCGCTGGTACGACCTGACCGCCTGGGCGGGAATCCTGGTGGTAACTGCCTATGCCATGGGGACCCTTCACGAACACCACGAGGCCCGCGTGCGGGAACTGCGGCAGACCTATCACGGGCTGTTGATGATCCTGCGGCAGTTTGTCTCCAAGGACAAGTACACAGAAAACCATTCCTACCGGGTGTCTGTGTATGCCTCCAAGATCGCCTCTTACCTGGGCCTGTCCCGGCAATCCATTGAAGACATCCGGGATGCCTCCCTGCTCCACGATATCGGAAAGCTGGATATCAGCCGGGAGCTGCTCTATAAGGCCGCCCGCCTGACTGAGGAAGAATTTAAGAACATGAAACAACACGTCGAAAAGGGCGTCGGTCTCCTGGAGCCGGTCGGAGGCCCCTTGCACAGGATCATTCCCATTATCCTGGCCCACCACGACAAGTTCGACGGAACAGGCTACCACGGAGTTTCCGGAGATCATATCCCGCTTGAAGCCCGTATTGTCGCCGTGGCCGACGTGTATGATTCGCTCACCAGTGACCGCCCCTATCGGAAGGCCATGTCGGCCTTTGACGCCAAACAGATTATCGTCAAGGGCTCAGGGACCGACTTCGACCCGCGGGTGGTCAATGCCTTTGTGAGAGCGTTTGACAGGGGTGAAATGGAAGTTCCCGAAGTGGTTGTCTGATCAGGTTCCGGTGGAAAATCGCCCGTTGCGGAAACCCCAATCGGGGCTAATCCGATTGGGCCTTTTTGTACTCCAGCGCAGCCCGGATAAACGAGACGAAAAGCGGATGCGGTTCCATGGGCCTGGATTTGAATTCGGGATGGAACTGGCACCCCAGAAACCAGGGGTGGTCTGGGACTTCGATGATTTCGACCAGTTCGCCGTCGGGAGAGACCCCGCTGATTACCAATGCCGCCTTTTCTAGTCTTTCCCGAAGCGCATTATTGAACTCGAACCGGTGCCGGTGCCTTTCGAAGATTTCCTTTCGGCCGTAGGCCCTGTAGGCGGTGGAGCCTTCTTTGATCACGCAGGGATAGGCTCCCAACCGCATGGTGCCTCCCTTGTCCGAATCGGGATCCCTTTTTTGAACCGTTTGGGTCTGGTAATCAAACCATTCGGTCATCAAGTAGATGACCGGAAACGGGGTTTGCTTGTCGAACTCGGTGCTGTGGGCGCCTGTCATGCCGGCCGCATGTCGGGCATATTCGACCACTGCCATCTGCATGCCCAGACAGATCCCGAAAAAGGGCTTCTGTTGTTCTCGACTGTAACGGATCGCCCGGATCTTTCCCTCAATGCCCCGTGACCCAAACCCGCCCGGTACCAGTATCCCGTGCGCCGAGGCGAGGCGTGTTTCGACATTGGTGTCCTCAATGGTCTCCGAATCCACAAAATCCAGTTCTACCGCGCAGTCATTTCCCAGGCCGCCATGAAACAAGGCTTCGTTGAGGCTCTTATAGGATTCGCGCAAATGGATGTACTTGCCCACGATGGCGATGGTCACCGAGTCCTTGGGGTTCTTGATCTTTTCAACCAGCTTTTCCCACTCATGGAGTTTGGGCGCACGCGTCCAGATGTTGAGCAGCTCTACGATCTTGTCGTCCAGATGCTGCTGATGGAAGACCAGCGGGACCTCGTAAATCGAGTCCACGTCCTTGGCTGTGATCACCTGATCCACGTCCACGTTACAAAACAGGGCGATTTTGGCCTTGATGTCATCGGACAAGAACCGGTCCGTGCGGCACAGCAGAATGTCGGGTTGAATTCCGATACTGCGAAGCTCCTTGACGCTGTGCTGGGTGGGCTTTGTCTTGACCTCTCCTGCGGTGGCGATATAGGGGACCAGGGTCAGATGGACATAGATGACATTTTCCTTTCCCACATCGGATTTGAACTGCCGGATCGCTTCCTGAAAGGGCAGGCTTTCAATGTCTCCAATGGTCCCGCCGACCTCCACGATCACCACGTCCACCCCGTCGGCCGCCGAGAGGATACTCCTTTTGATTTCGTCGGTAATATGGGGGATGACCTGGACGGTGCCCCCGAGATAGTCCCCCCTGCGCTCCTTTGTAATGACGGAATGATAGATCTTGCCGGTTGTATAATTGTTGTTGCGGCCCAGCTTTGCATGGGTGAACCGTTCGTAGTGGCCCAGGTCCAGATCGGTTTCCGCCCCGTCGTCGGTAACAAAGACCTCTCCGTGTTGAAACGGATTCATGGTTCCGGGGTCCACATTGATGTAGGGGTCCAGCTTCTGAAGCGTGATGGTGAGCCCTCGACTTTCAAGCAGGGCACCGATGGCGGCCGAGGCCAGCCCTTTACCGAGCGATGAGAGCACGCCCCCCGTGATGAAGATAAATTTGGTCTTTCGAGACATATTGATTGGAATGTCCTCCTTTAGGTATGGCTTACACCCTAGGTGACCGGGACACTGTTTGTCAATCCGGCCACAATCCGTTCTGAGACCTTTTCCGCAGACATGCCGAAAAGATCCTCCACAGCAAGCATGTCCAGATAGGTATCCTGCCAGGACACACTGGTTTCTTCCACCAGGTGGCGGATGTGTTGGTACTTGCCCCCAAGGGCGTCGATCTTTTTCTGCAGATCGAGCTTGGTGTGGAACCCGATGTTAAACAAGATCAGGCGATCGATTCTGGTTCCGGACGTGATGACCGGAACCGCGAGAATAGACCGGTTGTCACGTTTGCCCCGGCCGATGAACACGTTGCCGTTCTTGACAATAATCCGCTTCGTGCCGCGCAACCGGGTGTCGGACTCCACCCGAGAGACCATATCCCTGGAGGTGCCGTCCTTGGTGACCACTGCAATGGTGGACTCGTCTACCGGTTCTCCCAGGATGCTGAGCCCGTCGATCCTGTACACGGTGGTTCCTTTGATTTCACGAACCACCGCCTGAAGGCGCTTGAGCACCAGAATGTTTTGCGTGGTGAGCTGGCTGGCCTGGAACCCGTAATGTTCCAGGGCCTCAAACAAGATCCCCTCCACCTTTTCCGCGATTCGGCTCGTGCCCACGGTTACGGTCTTGGCCTGGTGTTTAATCGCATCCACCGGTCTGGACATTTCATTGATGATCTTTCCGATACAGGTAAAAAAGGCGTTCAGCATGTTCGGGGCCGTGCCCTTGACCCCGAAGTCAAATTCAAAGTCTTCGATCGGGAGCCGGCCTGCCAGATATTTCAGGAGCAGGACCAGATCCGAGGCGGCGTGGATGGCCATGGCGGTGGCATAGCGGTTTTGTTTAATGCGCTCTTTAAAGGCCCTGTAAAACCGGGCGGCTTTTTCCCTGAAGGTCTTGTCCAGGACAATCTCGTGAATATCCAGGCCGTCGGCCGTGGCTGTGTCAATGTGGTCCTGGATCTCGTTTCGAAAATCGAACAGATAATGAGACTCTTCATTGATGGCCAGCGCCGCGTAGTATCCCCACAGATGTCCGGCCAGGGTGTTTAAGATCGGAGAAAAGCGTTCTTCTACTTCCGGCACATAGATCACGGAGTCCGCATAGGGCTCGAAACGGCGTTCTCCCTCGGTGGCAACCACGATCGGCACGGCCTGGTGGGCCTTGAAGATTGCGGTGTCTTTAACAATATCACTGACTACGTCGCCCCGGCTGCCTGCAGCGCATACAAAGATAAGGGGCTCGGATGACAGGTCGATGTGTTTTTTATCTTCGACCACGTCGGATGAAATGCTCTTGTAGCAAAGCTCGCTGAGCTTGATTCTGATCTCATCTGCCGAGACCTTGTTCGGGCCACTGCCCACAATGGCCCAATAGGTCCTGGTTACGGCAAACCGCTGGGCGGAGGCCCGGATTTCGTCGGCTTTTTCCAGGACCTGCCGCATCAACGAGGGCAGCTTCCAGAGATGTTCAATCTGGCTCAGGATAAAGGCATCCGGCTTTGCCCCTGTCAGCTGCGCGATTTTCAGGCCGAGGACTGCTCCGGCCACAATCTGAGAATAATACGCCTTGGTGGAGGCGACAGACATCTCGATATCTCTTCCTGTACTCGTATACAGGACCCCGTCTACCTTGAATGTGATGTCGGAGTCCCGCCGGTTCACAATGGCCAGGGTATGGGCCCCCAGGTTCCGGGCCATATCCATGGCGCGGTTCGTATCGGTGGTTGTGCCGGACTGGCTGATTGCCACGAGCAGCGTGTCGTCCATATGGTCTTCAAGCATGAAGCCGCTAAACTCCGACGCCTTAAAAGAGGCCACCCGGATTCTGGTAGCGCTCAGGTAATCCCTCAAGAGCATGGTGCAGCCCGACGCCGCCACGGCGGCGGTCCCCTGGCCGATGAAAAAAATTTTTCGGATCCGGTTTTGACGCAGAGCGGATTCCAGGCGTTCACCGATCACCCGGTCTTCCAGCAGGACTTGCGGACAGGGCTCTTCTTCCGATTCCACCACGGCCAGGCGTCCCTGTATGGTTTGTTCCACAGAGCGCGGAGATTCTGAGATTTCTTTCAGGAAGTAATGGGAGTATTGCCGGCGGTCGATATCCCGGGTGGTGATCTCTGTTTCTTTGATGTCCTGATCACACAGTTCGATCGGCGTGCCGTCATAGTACATGGCCCTGATTCCTGCCGGCCCTCCGGAGGAGCGGGCATCCAGGATGAATATCTGGCCTTGTGTGGCGGTCGATCCGTGATCAACGATCTTTTCGCCGTCGAGTTTCAGGTACTGCGAGGTCTCTTCCACGAACCCGTAGGTCTCGGACGCCGCCACGTAATGAGCCTGAGCCAGCCCCACAAAGATGGCCTGACCGCTGCCTTTTTGCGCCAAAAAGATCTTCCCGGGCGCAAGGTCGGTATGCATGCAAATGGCGTGAGAGCCTTCAAAGTCTCCGACAGCCAGTCGAAAGGCCTCTGCAACATCTTTCGTGTGAGTCAGGTACTTTTCCACCAGTAGGGGAATGATCTTGGTATCCGTGGTAATGGGGTCCGGAATTTTTTCCCCTGTCTCTTTTTCCAGAGTCTGCCTGAGCGTGTGATAGTTGTCGATATCCCCGTTTAAGCACGCATGAATGATCCCGGCCGAGCCGGTGCCGGTTCCGTTGTCCAGGGGATGGCAGTTGGCTTCGCTGATTTCACCTACAGAGGCCCAGCGGGTGTGGGCAATCGCACTGTGGTACTGATGCGGCAGGGCGATCAGGTGATGAAAGATCGCATCCCTTGCAACCTCTTGTCTCAGGTACCGTACATTGTCACCCAGGGCCCCCACCTCAGCGGCCACCTTGTAGGTGAAGGCCACTGAGACCATGCTCTCAGGGGCGTTCTGATTTACTCTGATGCTTTTGTTGGCCAGGATGGTTCCGGAAGCCCGCTCCTCAAAGGTCTTGTCGAGATCCGCCTTTCGAAGTGTTTCCCGAAAACCTGAGAAAACTTCTTGATCGAGTCCGAAAAGCACAGAGATACCCGCCGAATCCCTGCCGCGGACCTCCAGCCGGTCAAGGTTGTTGAAGATTGCGTTAATTTCTCGAAGCAGGGCCACCGCCTGCGGGCCCGGTTTGGAACCGCTCATGCTGCCCAGAGTCGCTACTTTATGGATATTGTCCAGAAATTCGTGCCGGAGCGCCCAAGCCACATCGGCGAGCATGACCAGGCGCAGGCCCTGCCGGCGATATTGCTCTGGGCTGATGCGGCCCTTCTTGTCATTCAAAAGCTCCCGTTGTTCTTTGATCAGGCGATCGAGCCTGTCACAGAGGTCCCGAATCCTGTCTCGGTCGGAGCGCCGGCAGAAGATGTCGTAAAAGACCGGCGGGCTCTTGAGCCTCCGGCACAGCTGTTTGGCCTTTTCTATGATCTGGAGTTTAATCGCATCCTGCGCGTCGGCACCTGTTTGTTGGGGAATAGGCCCTGAATCCAGGTGTTCACACAAAGCGGACACCTTGGCTTCAAGATCGCCGATACACGCCTCGGTGTTTGAGGGGGCGATAGGCCCTTTGAAGGCCAGAATCCCGGTAATCCCGCAACTCAGCGCATGCGGATCATATGGAAAAAACACCAGGCTGCCGGGCGGGAGCGTATGGATGGCGCGTCCGAAATAAATCCCGGTAATGCCGAGGGCCTCCAACAGAAAAGCGGTTATTCTAAAAATCATGCCCATTTTCGATCTTTGCTTCGACTCATCGGCGTGTCTTTTCCCCAGATTCAGGGTTTGCCAGGACGGACTCCAATTTCTTGATGTCGTTTGGGGTGTCGACCTCTAAAGAATCATGGGTTGTCACGACCACCTTGATACGAGAGCCATGCTCGAGCACCCTGTTTTGCTCAAGCCTTTCCAGGACCTCCAGCCGGGTTTGAGGCAAAGAGGTAAAATAGTCCAGAAAGTGCTTGCGATATGCATAGATGCCCAGATGTTTGAACACGTCAAAGGTCACCGGTGCCGCGCCGCTAAACGGGATCAGTGCCCGCGAGAAATAAAGCGCATAACCATTGCAGTCAAAGACACACTTGACATGGTTGGAATCGTAGAATTCCTGTTCATTGATAATCTTGAAAATCAATGTGGTCATTCCCAGGTCCGGATCCTCGAACAGGGGAGAAATCACTTCGGAAAGGCAGCGTGTGTCAAAGGCCGGTTGATCACCCTGAATATTGATCACGATGTCATCCCGTTCCAGCCCCAGGATCTTGGCTGCTTCGGCCACCCGATCCGAGCCCGAGGGGTGCCGTGCAGCGGTCATGACCACCTTTGCGCCGAAGCCTTCCACCACCGATCGGATGCGATCGTCGTCTGTGGCAATGACTACATCATCAAACAGGTCCGCCCTCTGGGCCCTTTCGTATACCCATTGAATCATCGGTTTTCCCAGAATGGGCCTCACCGGCTTTCCCTCAAATCTTTTCGATCCGTAACGGCAGGGGATGACTCCGACGATTTTCATAATCTAAGTTTCAGACTCCGGCCGGTTGACTTTCTCGGGTATCCATCCGGACATTGTTTTGTGTCTGGCCACTTTTTTTGTCCGTTACGCCACAACGCCGGCGGCCGCCTCAATCGCCGAAAGGATGCTCCTGCGTCGGTCGGCGTCCATATGGACAGGGATTGGAAAGACCAAAAGCCTGTCAAACACGGCTCGCGTCCGGGGTAATGCGTCAGTCGGAAAGCTCACATTCGGACCGAGTTCCCCGCGCTTAAACGGCCAGCCCGTTCGGCACAGGGTCAACCCGCCGTGCAGGTGCTCCCATTTAGAGTACACATGCCAGGTGTTGTTCCCAAAATAGATGGCGCCTGCCTGGTGCTCTGACAGCGCGGTGTTGAAGGCCTTGGCGGTGGGGCCGTCGGGCAGAAAGAAGGCCAGAAACGTGGCCGTGTCCCCATTGGGATCGGGCACGTCGCGGAATGTCATCCCTTTGACATTTTCCAGGGCCGCCCTGATGGCCGCCTTGTGCTCCTTTTGTCGGGCAATGATGTCGTCGAGCTTGGCAAGCTGGGCCAGTCCGATGGCGCCTTGAAGTTCTCCCATCCGATAATTGAATCCGATAAAACGGCGTCCCTCCAGGCCACGATCCAGGTCGGGATTGTGGTCATGGCCGTGGTCGTGGTACTCGGAACAGTTTCGATAAAGGCCTTCGTCGTCGGTGATGATCATACCCCCCTCCCCGGTGGTGATCGTCTTGACCGGATCAAAGGAAAAGATTCCCATCGCGCCGAAGGTCCCCAAGCGACGACCCTTAAAGGTTGCGCCGCAGGCCTGGGCCGTGTCTTCGATCACGGGAATGCCGTGCTTGTCGGCCACGGCCATAATCGCATCAATCCGGGCAGGCGCACCCAGCATATGGACCGGGATGATTGCCCTGGTGCGGGAGGTGATCTTTTCCTCCAGGTCTTTGGGATCCATGGTCAGGCTTTCATCGATTTCCGCAAATACAGGCACCGCCCCTGCATCCAGAATTGCCTCCCATGTGGCCACAAAGGTAAATCCCTGGGTGATGACCTCATCGCCCGGGCTGATACCCAGTGCCGCCATGGCTACCCGGAGGGCTGCGGTTCCGGAAGACACGGCCTGGGCATACCGGCACCCGCAATACGCGGCGAACTGCTTCTCGAATTCGGCAACCTTGTAAATCCCTTGCCGTTTTTCTGCAAATTCGTACCTGAACAAGACCCCTGTATCCAGTACCTCCAGGATCTGTTGTTTTTCCTCTTTTCCGAACACTTCAAAGCCCGGCATGTCCGTCCTCCTTGTATGAGCTATAATGCCTTCCGGTAGATTTCCACGGCGTCAGCCAGGCTTACCTTTCTGGGGTTGTTGGCCAGGGGCCTGGCTACGGTCATGGCCATGGCGGCCATGTCTTTGAGTGAATCTTCCGGGATGTTCAGTTCCGACAATCTTTGTGGAATCCCGATCTTGCGGGTGAGTTCTCTGATACGCTTCACTGCGGCCTCACCCGACCCCGCCCCGGACGCTCCCGGCAGGTCCTCTCTCATGAGAAGCGCGATCTGCGCGTATTTTTCCGATGCGTGTGCGAGATTGAATTCCATAATATAGGGCAGCAGCACCGCATTGGCCAGCCCGTGCGGGATATCAAAAAAGGCCCCGAGCGGATAAGCCAGTGCGTGGCAGGCCCCCACCCCGGCACCGGCCAGGGCCATTCCGCCCAGCAGGCTTGCCAGCAACATATCTCGCCGCGGCTTTGTGTCTTTTCCCTGGTGAACCGCTTTTTCTAACGCGGTCCCGATCAGCCTGATGGATTCTCGCGCCGCGAGATCGCTCAGCGCGTTGGCCTGCAATGATGTAAAGGCCTCAATGGCATGGGTCAAGGCGTCGGTGCCCGTGGTAGCCGTGGGCTCAGGCGGCAACGTCAGGGTCAGGTCCGGGTCCAGCAGGGCGACATCCGGATACAGGAACCGGCTGTTGATTCCCCCTTTTTTCTTGTCGTTGCGCATGGTGAACACGGCCGTGAAGGTCACCTCGCTGCCGGTGCCCGCGGTGGTGGGCACCATGACCGTGGGCAGCCCCGGCCGCGAAACCGTGTCCAGGCCGATGTAATCCTGGGCTTTGCCGCCGTTTTTGACCAGCATGGCTGCAGCCTTGGCTACATCCAGACTGCTTCCCCCGCCAATGCCCAGCACCACGTCACAACCCTCTTTTCGGGCGGCTTCCGCGCCGGCATCGGCCAACTCAGGGGCCGGTTCCGGGGTTACCTCGTCGAAAAGCGTCCAGGCCAGCCCCTGGGCCTCCAACAGCGGGGTTACCCGTTGCGCCATGCCCAGGGCTGCCAGCCCCTGATCCATGACGATCAAGGCCCTCTTTGCCGAAAGCGCGTGGATCTCCTCGGGCAGGGTCCGGATGGATCCTTGTCCAAAGACGATCTTCTTGGCGCCCTGAAAGGTAAACGGCTCCTGCATGTTGGGTCCTTTCTCAATCACCGACCACCAGGTGCACTGTCGGCATGAGCAAGGCCCCTAAAAGGGGCCTCAGCATCCAGATTCTTCCGGTGCTCCCTGACGATATAAAACGAACTTGGCTTTGATCCAATAGCTGCCCCGACTCAGTAGGGCACACAATGGTTTAGTATTCCAGGCAAAGTTTCGAGATATCGGCCTCTGGTTCCACTGGATACTCGCCATTGAAACAGGCCAGGCAGAACCCGTCCTTACCGCCCCCAGTCGCTTCCAGCATGCCTTCCAGGCTCAGGTAACACAGGCTGTCAAGCCCAATGAAGTTTTGAACCTCTTCTATGGAATGCTGGCAGGCGATCAACTCCCCTTTGGTGGAGAAGTCAATGCCGTAAAAACATGGGTACCGGTGAGGCGGGCAGCTTACCACCATGTGCACTTCCTTGGCCCCGGCCTGGCGCAGGGTCTTGATTCGCATCTTGCTCGTGGTGCCCCGGATGATGGAGTCCTCCACGATGACCACCCGCTTTTGGTTTAAGATTTCCTTGACAGGATTCAGTTTGACCTTGACCCCGAAGTCACGCATGGACTGGGCGGGCTCGATAAAGGTCCTGCCCACGTAGTGGTTTCTGATAACGCCCATTTCCAGGGGAATTCCGAGTTCCTGGCAAAACCCGATCGCAGCATAGTTGCCCGAATCCGGAAACGGCATCGCGAAATCCGCATCGATAGGGTATTCTTGGGCCAACTTGCGGCCCATGGCCTTGCGTACCGCGTACACGTTTTGTCCAAAGATATTGCTATCCGGCCTGGCGAAATAGATGTGTTCGAAGATGCAATGGGTGTGCTGGCGATTTGCAAAGGGCCTGATGGATTTCAGGCCGTCTTCGTCGATGATGAGGATTTCACCCGGTTCGATGTCTCGCAGATACTGGGCATCCACCAGATCCAGGGCACAGGTCTCCGAGGCCACGATATAGCCCCCGTTGAGCATGCCCAGGCACAGCGGGCGGAATCCGTTGGGGTCCCGCATGGCGATGAGCCGATCCTGGGTCATCAAGACACACGAATAGGCCCCTTCGATTTGTGCTGTGGCGTTGATCAGGGCTTGTTCCATGCCACCTTCAAGATTTCTGGCCAGCAGGTGCACGATAATCTCGCTGTCCATGGTGGTTTGAAAAATGGAGCCCAGTTTCTCGAGATGGCCCCTGACCCTTCTGGCATTGGTCAGGTTGCCGTTGTGGCCGATGGCCAGCGCCATGCCACCATATGACACCACAAAGGGCTGCGCATTTTTGGCCACAGAGGACCCGGTGGTAGAGTACCGCACATGGCCGATGGCGATATGACCGTGGAGTCCGTTGAGTACGTCTTCGTTAAAGACTTCGTGAACCAGGCCCATGCCCTTGTATTCATGAATGGATTTTCCGGTGGATGTCACAATCCCGGCGCTTTCCTGGCCCCGATGCTGGAGCGCATACAGGCCGAAGTAGGTCAGCTTGGCCGCGTCTTTCTGACCGAAGACCCCGAAGACCCCGCAGGCCTCCCGGGGCCCGCCGTGACATCCGAATCGTCTTGCTGTGTCGTTATCCATTCTGAGGTATCCTTGACGGGCCGGCGGTATCTTCATGAAATTCCTGAAGCGACCGAACGGCCAGTTTCTTTTTTTTCATTGCTGCAATACCAGCCGCCATGGCACGTGCCCCCCCCAGGGTGGTGGTATAGGGCAGGCCGTACCTTAAGACCGTTTGGCGGATCACCTTCGATCCCCCTGCGCTTTCCTTGCCGGAGGGGGTATTGATGACCAGATGCACCTGACCGTTTTTAATAAAATCCGTGATATTGGGCCGTCCCTCGGCGATCTTCTTGATTTCTTGAACCCGGATTCCCGCCTGTTTCAAATGCCGGCTTGTGCCGCGGGTCGCCATGAAGTTAAAGCCCATGTCATACAGCTTGCGTACCACGGAATACACGCCGGCCTTGTCCGCGTCTTTGACACTGACAAACACAGTTCCCGACTCGGGTAGGTATTGCCCCGCGGACAGTTGCGATTTGGCAAAGGCCCTACCGAATTCGGCGTCGATTCCCATGACTTCTCCCGTGGATTTCATCTCGGGACCCAGCAGCACATCTACGCCGGGAAAGCGGTTGAAGGGGAAAACCGCCTCTTTGACCGAGATATGCTCAGGGATCACCTCTTGGACCAGCCCGAGCTCTTTGAGTGTGCGACCCAGCATGACCTTGGTGGCCAGCTTGGCCAGGGACACTCCTGTGGCCTTGCTGACAAAGGGCACGGTCCTGGAGGCCCTTGGATTGACTTCCAGGACAAAGATTTCATCATCTTTAATGGCAAACTGAATGTTCAACAGTCCGACCACCCGTAACGCCTCCGCCAGGGCCCGGGTATGGGCCCGGATCTGATCGACCAGCAACGGCGACAATCCCTGCGGTGGAAGCACGCAGGCGCTATCTCCGGAGTGAACGCCGGCGGCCTCGATGTGTTCCATGATGCCCCCGATGACGGTCTCCCGCCCGTCGGAGATTGCATCCACGTCGATTTCGATAGCATCCTCAAGGAATTTGTCAATAAGGATGGGATGGTCGGGTGAGGCGAGTTTCGCCTTTCCAGTAAAAGCCTCCAGAGAAGTTCTGTCATAGACGATCTGCATGGCCCGGCCGCCCAGGACATAAGAAGGCCGAACGATGACCGGATACCCGATGGTTTCAGCAACCTGAACGGCCTCGCCGACATCCATCGCGGTTCCGTTGTCCGGCTGTTTCAATCCGAGCCTGCTGAGCACCGCCTTAAAGAGTTCGCGGTCTTCGGCCAGGGCGATACTTTCTGGGGGGGTTCCCAGGATATGCACATCGGCCTCGGCCAGGGCCGCCGACAGGTTGAGCGGGGTCTGACCGCCGAACTGAACGATAACCCCGGAGGGGTGTTCCGTTTCCACGATATTGAGAACGTCCTCTTTGGTCAGAGGCTCGAAGTAAAGTTTGTTCGAGGTGTCGTAGTCGGTACTGACGGTCTCGGGGTTGCTGTTGACCATGATGCTTTCAACCCCCTCCTCCGCCAGGGCAAAAGAGGCCTGCACACAGCAGTAATCGAACTCAATGCCCTGTCCGATACGATTTGGTCCGCCGCCCAGAATCATCACCTTGGGCTTGTTGGTGACCCGAGCCTCGTTTTCCCGTTCATATGTGGAGTAGAAGTACGGCGTTTGCGCCTCGAATTCCGCTGCACAGGTGTCCACCAGCTTGTAGACCGGGCGGATTCCCAGGGCCTTTCGCTCTGCCCGAACCGCATTTTCGGTCTTTGCCGTCAGGTGGGCCAGTTGTACATCGGAAAATCCATAGGCCTTGCTCTTTCGGATTAACGATTCCGATAAGTGCCCTTTGGCGTGCCCAAGGGCCTCTTCCAGTTCGACAATTCTGGCGATCTGTCGCAGAAACCACGGATCGATACTGGTCAGTCTGTGGATAGTGTCAATGTCCATGCCGGCCTTGATGCCGTAACGAATGTAAAAGATCCGCTCCGAGTTTGGATGGGACAGTCTGGCCTTGATTTCATCCATTGAGGCAACCTTGCCGTGCTGTTCCAGGCGTCCCCTGCCATCTGCGCCCAGGCCGAAACGGCCGATCTCCAAAGAGCGGAGCCCTTTTTGGAGGGCTTCTTTAAAGGTGCGGCCGATGGCCATGGTTTCTCCGACAGACTTCATGGAAGTGGTCAGATGGTCTTCGGCCTCCGGGAATTTTTCAAATGTCCAGCGAGGGCTCTTGACCACACAATAGTCGATGGTGGGTTCAAAAGAGGCCACGGTTTAACCGGTAATGTCATTGGGCAGTTCGTCCAGCGTATAGCCCACCGCCAGCTTGGCCGCAATCTTGGCGATGGGAAACCCGGTGGCCTTGGATGCCAATGCAGAGCTTCGAGAGACCCGGGGGTTCATTTCGATGACCACCATGTCGCCATTTTCAGGGTTCACGGCAAACTGGATGTTGGACCCACCGGTATCGACGCCAATCTCTCGGATCACCGCGATCGAGGCGTCGCGCATCACCTGATATTCCCGGTCTGTAAGGGTCTGGGCCGGGGCTACGGTAATGCTGTCTCCAGTGTGAATGCCCATGGGATCCAGGTTTTCGATCGAGCAGATGATCACCACATTGTCCTTGCCGTCTCGCATGACCTCCAGCTCGAATTCTTTCCAGCCGATCACCGATTCTTCCAGCATGATCTGATGGGTCAGGCTGGCGTCCAGGCCCCAGGCCGCCCAGCGCTCCAGGTCTTCCGGGTTGTAGGCTACCCCACCGCCCGTGCCTCCCAGTGTAAAACTGGGACGCACAATGAGCGGATAGCCGATCTCTCGGGCGATCCTGCGGGCGCTCGACATATCACGGGCAATCCCGCTGGCCGGTACCCGCAAACCGATGCTGGCCATGGCCTCTCGGAACAGGTCCCGGTCTTCGGCCTTTTTGATTACTTGCGCCGAGGCGCCGATCATCTCCACGCCGAAGCGGTCCAGCACACCCAGGTCAGCCACTTGAACCGCGGTGTTCAGCCCGGTTTGTCCCCCCAAAGTGGGCAGGAGGGCGTCGGGCCTTTCGCGTTCAATGATCATGGCAACCATATCCGGGGTGATGGGCTCAATGTAGGTATGGTCCGCCATTTCGGGATCCGTCATAATGGTGGCCGGATTGCTGTTGACCAACACGATCTCGTAGCCCTCTTCTTTGAGGGCCTTGCATGCCTGCGTACCCGAATAGTCGAATTCGCACGCCTGGCTGATGACGATCGGTCCTGAACCGATGATCATGATCTTTGATATGTCTGTTCGTTTCGGCATGTGGATATGTCGGCCGGCACTTTTCTCGTGTTTTCCCGTTTTTGCCGCCGGCTTTGTTGTGCTATGGGATCACCGGACGGTCACCGCCCGTACAGCACCCATTGCGGCATCATTATTCCGTACAGCACCCATTGCGGCATCATTATTCCCACTCGATCGTGCTGGGAGGTTTTGAACTGATGTCGTATACAACACGGTTGACGCCCCTGACTTCGTTGATAATGCGGTTGGAGATCCTTGCCAGCAGGGTTTGGGGCAGTCGTGCCCAGTCCGCGGTCATGGCATCTGTGCTGTTTACCGCCCGAACGGCGACAATGTTCTCATAGGTTCGTTGATCTCCCATGATGCCGACGCTTTTTAACGGAAGCAGCACCGAAAAAGCCTGCCAGAGTTTCTTGTAAAATCCCGCAGCTTTGATTTCTTCCAGCAAGATAGCATCCACTTTTCTCAGAATGGCCAGCCGGTTCCGCGTGACATCGCCGATAATGCGAATGGCCAGTCCGGGCCCCGGAAAGGGCTGACGCCAGATCAGGTCTTCCGGAAGCCCCAGGGTCTTTCCCAGCTGACGCACCTCATCTTTAAACAGGTGCTTGAGCGGCTCGACCAGGGAGAGCTTCATTTTCTTGGGAAGTCCGCCGACGTTATGGTGCGATTTGATGACGGCGCTCGGACCCCCGAAGGCCGATCGGGATTCAATGATATCCGGGTACAGGGTGCCCTGTGCAAGAAAGCCGACCCCCTTGATTTTCCGCGCCTCCTTTTCAAAGATTTCTATGAAGGCCCTCCCAATGATTTTTCTTTTTCTCTCAGGGTCTTGCACTCCTTTCAGGCGGCCTAGAAAGCCCTGCTTGGCACTGACAAATCTGAGATTCATCTTGAAGTGTTCCTTGAAAACAGCCTTGACCTGTTCCGGCTCGTTTTGCCTTAACAGCCCGTTGTCTACAAAGATACAGGTCAATCGCCTGCCCACCGCCTTGTGGAGCAGCAGCGCGGTTACAGAGGAGTCCACGCCCCCGCTCAGCCCCAGGATGACCTTGCCGTCTGCGATGGTTTCCCGGGCTTCCCGGACCGCCTGGGTGACAAAAGACTTCATGGTCCAGGTCTTTTTACAGCCGCAAACCTCGAACAAGAAGTTTCGAAGTATCGCCTTGCCCCGCGGCGTGTGCACCACCTCGGGATGAAACTGCAGGCCGTAAAAACGCTTTTGGGGGTGCTCCATGGCACTGATCCTGGTGTTGGCCGTCGAGCCGATGATGTTAAAGCCCCTGGGTTGCTTGATGATTGTATCTCCATGGCTCATCCAGCAGGGGGTCGTTTCCTCGATACCCCGAAAAATAGCAGAGTCAGCCCGAATTTTGAGCTGTGCATGTCCGTATTCTCTTTTTTCAGCACGCCGGACCTTGCCGCCGAGAACGTGCACCATGTACTGCATGCCATAGCAGATACCCAAGATGGGCAAGCCGAGTTGAAAAATCGCAAAATCCACCTTGGGACTGTCCGGTTCGTAGATGCTGGCAGGCCCTCCCGAAAGAATCAAACCCTCTGGCGCCAGGGCCTTAATGGTGTCAATGCTGATTGTCGGAGGCTCGATCCGGCAGTACACGCGGGCTTCCCGGACCCGCCGGGCAATCAGTTGGTTGTACTGAGAGCCAAAATCAATGATCAGGATCACGCTGAATATTTTTCCTTTGTTTATGGCTCATGAGTTCTCATCGTTCATGGATTCTACGAACCGGTCGAACAGATACCCTGCATCGTGAGGGCCGGGGAAGGCTTCCGGGTGGTACTGTACCGAAAACACGGGCAAACGCCGGTGCCTTAAGCCCTCTACAGTTTGATCGTTCAAGTTGATATGGGTGATTTCCACTTCGGGGTCGTCAATGGAATCCATGTCCACGCAGAAGCCGTGGTTCTGCGCGGTAATCTCCACTTTTCCCGTTGCAAGGTTTTTCACCGGATGATTGGAACCCCGGTGTCCGAACTTGAGCTTATACGTCCTGCCGCCGAAGGCAAGCCCCAGAATTTGATGCCCCAGGCAGATCCCGAAGATGGGGAATTCCGGGATCAGGCGCCGGACGGTCTCAACCACATAGGTGAGGGGCTCCGGGTCGCCGGGTCCATTGGACAGCAGAATGCCGTCCGGTTTCATGGCTCTGATGTCATCGGCGTCCGTATGAGCAGGCACAATCGTCACGGTACAGCCGCGTTGGACCAGGCTTCGGGCCATGTTGTATTTCATGCCACAATCCACGGCCACCACCCTAAGCGGGGCGTGCCGGCCTTCGGGCCATTCAAATGCTTCCTGGCGGGTCACTTCCCGGACCAAATCCCGGCCCACCAGCCCGGGGGCATCCGCAGCCTTTTGGGCCAGGGATTCGGGATTCAGGTCCGTGGTCGAAATGGCTCCTTTCATGGCTCCGGCCAGTCGGATATGCCGGGTCAGCGCCCTCGTATCCACCCCTTGAATCGCGAGGATGCCCTGGTGGTCCAGATAGTCCGCAAGGCTTTGTTTTGACCGCCAGTTGCTCGGCACGGACTCATATTCCCGTACGATGAACCCCTCGACCTGCACCCTGTCGGATTCCACGTCTTCGGGATTGACCCCGTAATTGCCGATCAAGGGGTAGGTCATGGTGACAATCTGGCCCCGGTAGGAAGGATCCGTCAGGATTTCCTGGTAGCCCGTCATGCTGGTGTTGAACACCACCTCGCCGAAGGCCTCTCCGGAGCCGGCAAAGGCGGTGCCGTGAAAAATGGTGCCGTCTTCGAGGGCCAACAGCGCTTTTTTGTTCTTCATGTTGTTGTTCTACCGTTCTTTCCGGATTTCCCGGTGCTTTCGTAAAATCCCGCCACGGTCCGGCAGACCGTAACCGCGGTCGGGGGCTCTTTCATGTCGGCCCCCTTGTATCATTGCACAGAAAACTTTCAATGAAAATCTGATTGGCGGGTGGCTCACTTAGAGAACACCAAGACGAGATCCCATGCAATTATGACAAATTATCGGATTTGTTTGTGAAACTTTTTCACAACAGGAGCCACAAGCAAAGATGGGGTCGTTGACTCAAGAGCTGTCACGGGAAGGAAAAAGGACCCTGGCAATCGGCCTGAGGGACTCAGGGGGCTGCCTGATGATGCGAATTGATACGGCTACCAGCCCGGCGGCGATGATGAGCTTGAAGTCATTGAAGACTTCAAACACGACAGATCCCAGCACCCCACTCCAGCCGATATGGCCCCCGGCCCACTGGAGTTGAAAAGGCCAGAACACAGAGACCGGTCCGCCCTGGACAAGATCGGCGATGATGTGGGATTGAATAATCAGGATGCAGGTTCGCAAATGCAGTCGGGGAAGCCCTGGCAAAGTCCGGCACGCCCATGAAGCCGCCAGGCCGCAGATCAGGGAAAAGGCGAGGCTGTGGGTGGGGCCTCTGTGAAAGGCCCATCCGTTGGCTTTGCAAATGAGGCCGATCACCACGTCGATGTCAGGCAGGTTGGCCAGGACTGCCACGGTGAAGCCGACAACCCACCAGCGCGGCGCCGATGTCTTATCCCGGGTGGCTTCGTAAGCCACGAGCCCCAGTGTTGCATGGCCCAGCGGCAAAGGCATTGTACGTCCTTCCGGCACGAATCGATTTGCGAAAATAGCTTCTCTTTCTTATCGGCATTTTACCGGGATTTTGCAAGGAAGAAACACAAACATTAACAGGCCAAGCATAACCGGGACAGCCTCACGGCCGGCGGAGATCTTCCAGGATTCTTTTCAGGGATTTTTGCGCCTGTTTTACAACGTTTTTGTCAGGGTCTTCCAGCGCCCTTTTCAGGGGCTCTATGGCCCCGGGGTCTTTGATTTCTCCAAGGGCCTCGGCCGCATACGCCCTGACGGTGGCGTCGGGGTCTTTCAGGACACGAATCAAGGGGTCCACGGCCCTGGGGTCTGCAATCTTTCCCAGGGCCTTTGCAGCTCTGCTGCGCACGGCCCAGTTGGGGTGCTCAAGGGCACG
>JAFDGP010000199.1 GCA_019309245.1 Deltaproteobacteria bacterium
CCACTTACAGTCCGAGATGCTGCCGTATGTCTGGACGTGGTGGACCGCACCTGCGTGGATTCCAACGATGTATTCCCCGCGAGCGTAGGTAAGCTGTATTGCTTTACCCGGATCTTTGGTGCTCAGGAGGAGATCCAAATTTCCCATGTTTGGTATTTTGGTGATATCGAACGCGCCCGTGTCCCACTGAATATCCGTTCACTGAACTTTCGGACATGGAGTTCAAAGTTGATTCAACCTCGCGAAATCGGCAAGTGGCATGTCGACATTCTCGGTCCGGGAGATGAACGGCTCAAGACCGTGGCGTTTGAAATCGTTCCGTAAATACACCACACAACCCCTTTCCATAGTTCGAGACCTTTGCTAAGCGTCCCCTTTTGCCCAATTTCTGTGTCTGGTTCATCCGCCTGCAGCGAACTCAAAATACCCTATGTATTCCTTCGGTTGATCCGTCTGCGGCGGATTGCCAACCATGAACCTGACCAAAATTGAACATTTTTCAAAAGCCTCGGTTCCTGTTCCCGTGGGAAGATGAGGTGTTGAAAAAAAAGATATTGACAAAAATAGTATATAATTGCTTAATAATAAGCAGGGTCGTTGCGAGATGCATAAGATGAGGGCCCAAAGGCGGGTGAGAGCACCCTCGCCGAATCTCTACTGGGACTTATTTTTTTCCTTGGTAAAGGAGGTGAAAGCCATGACGCGGTTTATGTTTCCGAGAACGGCCCATTGTAAAGAAGGCTGCCGTATTTGGCCCTGGGCATGGCGTTAAACGGCCCTTTTGTCCCCCCTTCTTTGAAGACCAACTGCTTGTCCGTTTCCGAAACCAAGCCGTTGGCGCCTACCAACAACGCAGATCCGGCAAACTCGGCAACCGGTGAATCCGGGGCCCATCCATTGCATTGACCACGGCCTACGTTTTTTGATAAAAGGCAGCCATGAGGTCAAAATCACGGTTCGCCTTTTTTCTTATCGTTTTGTTGTGCTGCCCTCCGGTGCATTCAGGTCAAACGCCGGCAAAACAAGATGCCCCGACCAATGGACATGCCAGAAGAACCCTCGCTCTGAGCCAGGCCGTGATGTGCGAAAAAATCCAGGATTATGTTCCTCAGAATCCGGCGATAGTTTTTCCGGTTGCGCTGGAGAAAGTCTCTTGTTTTACGGCATTCGATCCCGTTCCCGAAAAATGCGTCATTTATCACAACTGGTTTCACAGGGACACCCTGAGCACCAGGATCAAGCTGTCGCTTCAACCCCCTCGCTGGTCCACTTTCAGCAGCATCCAGCTCCGGGAAGCGGATAAGGGCCCCTGGTACGTGGAGATTACCGACGAAGGGGGCCGGGTGTTTCGCGTCCTGCGTTTCAGCATTACGGATTGAGCCTCATGCATGATCTTTTCTATTCAGTTTCCGGGGTCCGCTGGCAAGACGTGGTGGACATCGGACTGAACAGCTATATCCTGTTTCGACTCTATGTCTTGTTTAGAGGCACCAACGCCTTCAGGGTCCTGGTCGGGATGGTCCTCCTGTGGTTTTTTCAGAGGATGGCCGCCTCTGTCGGTCTGATCGTGACCAGTTGGGCGGCTCAAGGGATCATCGCGGCCGCGGCCATCATTATTGTTGTGGTCTTTCGCAATGAAATTCATTCGGTACTTCAGACCAGAAAACTCAAGGCGCTGCTTTGGGGATCACCGCACAAGGCCGTCCAGACGCCTCCGGAGGTCATTGCAAGCACCGTGTTTGAACTCAGCCGAATGCGTATCGGTGCCTTGATCGTGCTTCCGGGAAAAGAAGACGTGACAGAGGTGGTTCAAGACGGAGTTCCCTGGCAGGGGGTGCTTTCCAGGGAAATGCTGATGAGTGTCTTTTGGCCGGAAAACCCGGTGCATGACGGTGCCGTGATTATCCAGGCGGACCGCATTGAAACCGTTGGCGTTATTTTGCCCCTGTCGCTGCAAAAAGACCTGCCGTCGCACTTTGGAACCCGGCATCGGGCGGCCCTGGGGATGGCCGAAACCACGGATGCCACGGTGATCGTGGTCTCCGAGGAAAACGGAAGCGTTCACATTGCCCAAAATGGCGGCATGCGGATCATCCGGCGCCAAGAAGAGCTCGCAAAGGCCCTGTGGGATCGGCCGGAGGTAAGCGCCGGTATCGTCGGAAAAAACCCGAAAGAGACGCTACGACTCGGGGCCGCCGCGGTGGTCTCCGTGTTGTTTGTGACCGGAGTCTGGTTCAGCTTTTCAAGGGGGCTGGAGTCGTTAACGACCCTTGAGGTGCCGATCGAATATATGAACCGAAACGCGGGAGTGGAAATTCTGGATACCTCATTGAACGCGGTGCGGCTCCATTTGGCCGGCTCCGGCACCCTGATCAAGTCCCTGCAGCCTGAACAGGTGCAGGTTCGCATCGACCTTAAGAATGCCACCGTCGGAGACAATACCTTCATAATTACACCCGACGATATTTCTCTTCCGCCGGGGGTATTGTTGCGCAAGATCGAGCAGCCTACCATACATGTCACCCTGGATGTGCCCATGAAAAAGACATTGCCGATTCAAGTGGACTGGACCGGCAAACTGCCCCGGGGGCTGGCCTTGACCCGCGTGACCATCCGGCCCGAAACCACGCAGGTGATCGGGGGAAGTCGCATCTTGAACAAGATTTCTACGCTCTACACGGAAAAGGTGCGTTTAAACAATATTGAAAAATCCGGTATCTTGACCGCAAGCTTGGTTCTTACCCCTGCTTCCGTGAGACTCGCCCCCGGGGAGCCGGACAGCGTGACTGTGGTCTACGAAGTGAAAAAGCGCTGATTCAGGGTGTCCAGTATTTTCAGGGCGGGGTTTTACACCCCGCCGATGACCGTGACCTCTACATGCCTTTTGCGGCGTTTGTTGTCGTGGTTGATCACAACAACCTGTTGCCACGTTCCGAGCACAAGAGATCCCTTTCGGATGGGAACCACGATGGAAGGACCCAGCAGGGCGGCCTGGACGTGGCTGTGTCCGTTGCCGTCATGCCAGGCTTGTTCATGGGCATACACCATATCTCGTGGCGCAAGCCTCTCAATGGCGGCCTTCAGGTCTTTGACCACCCCCGGCTCGAATTCGATAGTGGTAATAGAGCCTGTTGAACCGATCACGGTTGCATGCAGGCTGCCGTCCTCAACCCCGGCTTTGTCGACAATGGCCTCTAGCGAGCCTGTAATGTCGGCCAGGTCGGGGCCGACGTTCAGCGAGACTTCCAGACGGTCGCAATAGACGGTTGCGGTATGCATTTGACAGCCTTCCTCCTTGAGTATCACAGATAATCCCACCAACAATGTTTGTCAAATAACCAACCCTCTTAAGAAACTCAACCCTGACGTTGCAAAAGCCGAGGATACCGCAAAGACGGATGAATATTGCTTTTGAGGACTGTCGGCCATGTTGTTTATGCAACGTTAGCATCTGATACCGAGGCTTCGCCTCGGACTCATTTATGAAAGAAACTCACTGAAACATCGCTTCGATTCTGTTATGGATAAGGGGCGCTCTGACAGTTAAGGCCGATAACCCAATGGTGTTTTAAAACCCGTACGTTAGCATGGTTCCGGACATTGCGGTCGTTACATTGGTGACGTGATCACATTTTATGTGATGCGCGATCCCGTTTAAGAGATTCTCAGCGTAAAATGATCCGGGCCAGAGCGCATTCATTATCCCAACAAAGGAGAAGCTATAAAATGAAAAAGCAAAAGCTGAACCCAGGAAAAAAACAGCCAAAAATCAAAGACCTCAAGTCACTTCCTACCATCAACATCAACGCAGCCGGCATAGATATTGGCTCTGAACAACATTGGGTGGCTGTGCCTGAAGACCGAGATGAAAATCCTGTCCGTGCCTTCGGCTGCTTTACATCCGACTTACATGCCCTTGCTCATTGGTTAAAAAAATGCGGCATCAATACCGTTGCCATGGAGTCAACCGGTGTATATTGGATTCCCTTGTTTCAAATACTTGAAACTCAAGGCTTTGATGTCAAACTTGTTAATGCCAGGCACGTAAAAAATGTGCCCGGCCGCAAGACTGATGTGAAGGATTGTCAGTGGCTGCAACAATTACACACCTACGGCCTGTTATCAGGCTCTTTTCGCCCTGATGACTCAATTTGTGTCTTGCGCAGTTACTGGCGGCATAGAGAAAATCTCATTCGTTATGCAGCCGCCCATGTCCAGCATATGCAGAAAGCTCTCACCGAGATGAACCTCCAATTGCATAAAGTGATCAGTGATATCACCGGCGTAACGGGTATGCGCATTATCCGGGCCATCCTTGATGGTGAACGTGACTTCATCAAACTGGCACAAATGAAAGACCCTCGCATAAAACATTCTACTGACACAATCGCCAAGGCCCTTGAAGGAGATTACCGCCAAGAACATCTTTTCGCCTTAAAACAGGCCGTTGAACTCTATTGTTTCTATCAACAGCAACTGGAAGCTTGTAATCAACAAATACAGGCCTATTTAATGCAAATGGACTCCGCATTGAATATAGATTCTCAGCCCATAAAGCGCAAAAAAAAACCGTCGAAAAACCAACCCTGCTTTGATCTCGCCACCCATCTGTATCGCATCTCCGGAGTGGACTTTACGCAAATAGATGGCTTAAACGTCCTGAGTGTTCACACCATTCTCTCTGAGGTCGGTCTCAATCCTGAGGCCTTTGGCACAGAAAAACGTTTCACCTCCTGGCTAGGGCTTTGTCCTGAAAATCGTATTACAGGAGAAAAAATCAAATCAGTCCGCACCCGTAAAGTTGTAAATCGGGCTGCCAAAGCTTTTCGAATTGCCGCTAATTCACTCAAAAACAGCCAAAGCGCCCTCGGGGGCTACTATCGTCGTATGCGTGCCCGTCTTGGCCCCCCAAAAGCCGTAACTGCAACGGCTCATAAGCTGGCACGAATATTTTTTCGCCTTTGGAAAAATGGCGGCATTTATCAAGACATAGGTGCCGATTATTATGAACAAAAATACAAAAATCGCGTCATTAACAACATCAAAAAAAGAGCCAAAAAACTGGGCTTTCAAATATCATTAAACCCAGGAGTTTCTTAAGAGGGTCAATTCAAATTGTGGCTCACGCATTGAGAACAATATACGTTTTTTGCGGCGAAAAACTTCAAACAGCCGTCAATGAGAGGCCCCTCCCCTTGACTCTGTACCTGAGTACACGCTTATATTTAAATAAGAGGGAAAAAGGGCCATGAGCCGGGTGCCTCACAATGAAAAACACAGTTCGGACAGCCCCGAGCACCTTGTAATCCTGGGAGGGGGGGCGCCGCCTTCGCCGCCGCGATCAGTTTTGGATAGGATGTCAGGCAGTTGGGCTGTTGCACACACGGAATGAAGGGAGTTTTATAATGTCCAAGAAGGTCTGTTACTGTTTTGGTTATACGGAAGACGACATCATAC
>JAFDGP010000200.1 GCA_019309245.1 Deltaproteobacteria bacterium
AAGCCGTGTGCGAGATGCGGACCTGATCGTGGTGAATACGTGCTCGATTCGCGAAAAGCCCGAGCACAAGGTCTTTAGCTGGTTGGGGCGGCTGGCAGGCCTGAAAAAGAGGCGTCCTGACCTGCTTATCGCGGTGGCCGGATGCGTGGCGCAACAAGAAGGTCATCGTATTTTTCGGCGGGCTCCTCATGTGGATATTGTGTTTGGCCCCGGTGCGGTGCGCAAACTGCCCGCACTGGTCAAGCAGGTCCGCAAAGAGCGGATGCAGGTGGTGGATGTGGCAGCCCCTTCGACAGCGGAGCCGGCTGAAATCAGGCCACTGGGAGCCCGTTCGCCGCGTGCCGTCGCCTTTGTGACGATCATGAGTGGCTGCGACAATTTTTGCACCTACTGTGTCGTGCCCTACGTCAGGGGGCGGGAGATCAGCCGAAGCCCCGTCCGAATCCTTGAAGAGATCCGGCATCTGGTCTCAGCAGGAGTGCAGGAGGTGACCCTGCTGGGGCAAAACGTCAATTCATACGGTCTCAACGAGGGTGAGGGCCTGGACTTTGCGGGCCTGCTGGCCCGAGCGGATGCCGTAAAGGGATTGAAGCGCCTGCGTTTCACGACCTCCCATCCCAAGGACCTTTCCGCAGACCTTGTCCGTGCTTTTGCCGACCTTGAGACGTTGGCGCCCCATATCCATCTGCCCATACAATCCGGGTCGGATCGGGTGCTCAAAAGAATGAATCGAGGGTACACCCGGGCATTGTATCTGAAAAAGGTAGACGCCCTGCGTAAGGTCCGCACAGATATTGCTGTTACAACGGACATTATCGTGGGGTTCCCGGGGGAGACCAGGGGCGATTTCGACAAAACGCTGGAACTCGTCCGCCAGGTCCAGTTTGACAATCTGTATGCCTTCAAGTATTCTGACCGTCCGGATGTGCCGGCTTCAAGATTTTCCGATAAACTTGACGAAATGGAAAAACAGGAGCGGCTTGCTGAACTGCTGGAGGTCCAATCCAGAATTACACGGAAAAAAAATCAATCGCTCGTTGGGACCACGCAAGCGGTCTTGGTAGAGGGTCTGAGCAAAAAAGGGAATGGCCAGGTCACTGGGCATACACCTTGCAACAAAATTGTGAACTTTCCACGTGACGGGGTACGCATCGGGCAGATCGTGCCCGTCAAGATCCTGGAGGCCTTTTCGCATTCGCTGTTAGGCCGGCTGGACGACCACTGCGGCGAGAGGTTCCGCACAAAGGGGGGTATGTTGCATGCTGCATGAAATGAAGGTTTCAGGGATCACCATTGATCCAACGTCAAACGCCCCAATCGTCATTCTGAAGGCGGTAAACGCGGATCAGGCGCTTCCTATCTGGATAGGCATCCTGGAGGCTACGGCCATTGCTACAGAGCTGGAAAATGTCCGCTTGTCCCGTCCGATGACCCACGACCTGTTCAAGAATTTTCTGGATACTTTGAAGATCACGATTTCAAAGGTCGAGGTATGCGACTTACGGGATAACACGTTTTATGCGCAGATCTATTTCTCTCTCGGAGACAAATCATATAACATTGACGCCCGCCCCAGCGACGCGATCGCTTTGGCTTTAAGAGCGGATTGTCCGATCTATGTGGACGACAAGGTGCTGGAAAAATCCGGTCAGCTTGATGGAGAGCCCGAGGCCCTGGATAACAGTGAAGAAGGCAAAAAGTGGAAGGAATACCTCGAAAAGCTTTCTCCGGAGGACTTCGGTAAATACAAGATGTAATCCCGCATGATCGACCTCCATACCCATTCCATTTTCAGCGACGGGGCGCTGATTCCTTCGGAATTGGCCCGGCGTGCTCAGGTCCTGGGCATTCAGGCGATCGGCATAACCGACCACGTTGATGCGTCCAACCTTGATTTCGTCATCCCTCGTCTTGTCAGCGTAGCCGATGCGCTCAACCAGGTCAATGAGATCACGGTCGTCCCCGGTGCCGAGTTAACCCATGTTCCCCCTGCACACATTTCTGCCCTGGCCAAAAAGGCCCGTGCCCTGGGGGCCCGGATTATTATTGTCCACGGCGAGACCATTGCTGAGCCCGTGGCTCCAGGGACCAATCGCGCTGCGCTGGACGCGGATATCGATATTCTGGCGCATCCCGGCTTGATTTCCGAGCAAGAGGCCAGGTTGGCCGTCCAGAAGGGTGTTTTCCTGGAGGTCTCGGCACGCAAAGGCCACTGTTTGACAAACGGTCATGTGGCGATGCTGGCCAAACGACACGGTGCGAAAATGGTTCTAAACACCGATGCCCACGCGCCTTCGGACCTGATTGGTGCAGAGATGGCCAGGCGGGTCGCCCTGGGTGCCGGGTTGAGTCTTGGTGATTTCGAGACCATGCAGGAAAACGCCCGGTCGCTGCTTTGATTCGTGTTTTCCTGAAGGCAAGAGCAACGAGTTTTGCAACGGTCTCGCTTTACTGGGTTAGGAGTCCTGGATGGCCCGCACGGCTAAAAAGAAGAGGCGCCAGCGTGCAGGAAAGTTACGAATCGGTGATAGCTGGAATGCGATTACCATTATCGCCAGGTCACAGACCAATCCCTTAAAAGCCGTGGCCGAGTTTGTAGAAAACAGTATAGACGCCCGGGCCGGGCGTGTCACGATAACACGAGGGAAAAAGAAGGGAAGGTATTACCTCAAGGTGACCGATGATGGGGAAGGCATTCCCAGGGATCAAGACGGACTCCCGAATTTCCAGTACGTGGCCACCCACATCTGCGATTCCATCAAGCGGCGACTCAAATCACGGGGGATCCAGGGCATCCAGGGAGAGTTTGGCATCGGGCTTCTAAGTTTCTGGACGGTCGGGGAGAAGCTGTTTGTCACCTCCTCGGGTGCGGATGGCAAAACGTACCAGATGACCATGGCCAGGGACTCCCGCGAGTTCAGCGTAACCCAAAGACGCCTTTTGTTCCCCCCGAAGGGGACGGAGCTGCTGGTATATCCCCTGTTGCCCGGGCTGAGATCGTTGACGGGCGAAAAGATTCAGCGGTATCTCGCGTCCGAACTCAGGGACAGGATCAAGCGGTCCGGCGTGGAAATCACGGTGGTGGATCGAACGGGTCGTGCCCAATACATAGTAGAGCCCCGACGGTTTACCGGGCGGCTGCTCCATGAACTCCGGAGCACGGAAACCCCACTCGGGGATGTCTATCTGGAGATTTACCTGAACGAACCCAACCCGGCGAACCGGATCGGATTATACCGATCCGGGACGCGGGTCTTGCCGAATCTTTGCGAGTTGGAAGCCTTCCAACAAGAGCCCTGGAACGCCGGGTACCTCCAGGGCATTGTGGATGTCCCGTTTTTGAATCTCACCCCTGGAACCCGCCACGGGGTGATTCGTGATGAGCGCTTTGAGATGTTTTGTCAGGCCTTACAGCCTGTGTCGGAACAACTCCGGGCGATGATTGAAGAACAGCGGAAGGCGGAAGAGGAGCGGTCCAGCCGACAGATCCTGCGCAAGGTCCAACGGGCATTAAAAGAGGCCTTTCTTTGCCTCCCTTCTGAAGACTATGACTGGTTTGACATTGATGCTGGACGGGCGAAAAAGAAACCGGGACGGACAGACCCGATCTCTACGGGCTCTTCTGCCATGCCTCAGGAAACCGCATCATCTTTGGTGACTGACGCAGGGGCGGACTCTGATGAGGAGTTTGAACAAAAGGCCTTTTTTGAATTTTCCGGTCCATTGTTCAGCGTAAGGATTGCGCCCAGATCCGCCGTTGTTTCGGTGGATCATACCCGGACGTTCCGGGCAGTGTGCCGGGATCGGTCCCGTCGAATGGTCCGGCAGGACCTCTCGTATCAGTGGGAGATCAAGGACGGGGAGGGAGTTTTGGACACCTCGGATGCCCAGAGCGTGCGGTTTACCGCGCCGGCAGACCCCGGTTTAACGACCTTGAAAGTAACCGCCATGCAGGCGGATATCACCTGTTCGGATGAGGCCCTGGTTACGGTGACGGATTCGTTGCTGGATCAATCCAGCGCTTCAGGCGGGCACCACAAGGGCCTTCCGGGATATACCTATCGGCGAATGCCCGGCGAGATGTGGCGTTCCAAGTATGACGCGGACCAAAACGTGGTGGTCATAAACAACGGACATCGCGACTTTGTGTATGCAGCGCGAAAAAAGGCGCGGAAGCTCCGATATATCTGCCGGTTGTTTTGCAAAGAGCTGGTGTTGAATAATTTTCCCGGCTTGCAGCCGCATGAGTTGTTGGAGCGGATGATCGAGCTGTCCATGTACACCGAAGAACATCTGAAGTAGGGGGGAGTGTCGGACGTATCTTGTGATTATGCTTCATCACAGAGGTCTCACTGTTGAAAATCCGGGGAAGATCATGAATCCGAGTCCAAATCGAATCCCTCTTCGATCAGCTCAAACACGTTATCCGACTCACGGCGTTTGAATGCCTTCCTCTTTTTTTCCATCTCTTCAGACCGGTCCTTGATTTCCACAACCTCGCCGTCTCTTAGCGTCACGTCCAGGACCGTCTTAAAGGCAACGGGGATCTGGAAGCCCATGTCAATATAGAATTCTTCAATAAAGTCCTTGGCAAGCCGGAGTTTGCCTGTAAACCGGACCACAACGCTCAGGCCCTTGTAAATGGCCTGACAATCTCTTATGGTCGGCATGACCCCTTGAATAGGGAGGTAGTGGTTGTTCTTCTCGCTGAATTTAAGGGATCGAAGGTATAGCGCTTCTTGCGTCAGTTCATACGTGGCATAGAAACCTCGGTAGGAGGTGGTTTCAACGATCTTCGGTTTCATGCCGAACTGCTCCGGACAAGCGGGAATGCCTCCCGTGAGATCAATTATGGAATACACCTCTCCCTTATACAAAACGGTATCAGGAACCTGTGCCGTCATGGTTCTTGTTTCATACACGAGCCGGCGAAGCAGCTGCCCGATAGTCAGCGTTTTCTGTGTTTACCCTCTTAAGAAACTCAACTCAAATCACGGCACACGCATTAAGAACAATACGCGTGTTTTTGGACAAAAAACTTTAAAAAGATAATCACGAAAGCACGAAATAAAAGACATTG
>JAFDGP010000201.1 GCA_019309245.1 Deltaproteobacteria bacterium
GATCGAGGTTATCGGCGAAGATGTATCGGAAATAGATTTCGGGTTCCAGGTCGGCGACAACCTGGCCAGCCGGGTCGGCGATACTCTGTGGTTCGGGCCGCTCAAATCGATGCAAAAGATCGCGTTCCGCACACCGCTGGTCTACCTGTTCGTATTCGGTTCGTTCTTATACCACGACTACATCTGGTACCCGTTTATCGGCCAACACCACGTACGGACCTGGCTTAACGGTAAATGGGGTCGACTGTTCCAGGAATACTGAGCCGATCTGGGATCCACCCTGGACAAAACTCACTGGAACAAATGCGACAAGCGCTCTTCATGTTCGTGGATATCTTTAAGAAAAGAAGCACGTAGTTCTTCAAGCCACGGATGGGCATAAACAGGGGTGGCAGGTGCTTCAAGCAGGCTCTCTATCTCTTTAAGACGTTCTTCCGCATAGATTGGCACCCGCACTGCTTGGCCCACTGACTTTGCAGCTCGTGACAGAGCTTGAATAACTCTCGTCTTCAGTGAATAAGTTTCGCGCAAGTCGAAAGCCAGTTTCCAGAAACCTTCCTGATCCCCACGTATGGAGTCACAGACTGCAAGAGCGTTTGCTTCGCTCTCGCCGGCAAACTCAACCAGGATGCCATGGTCCTGCACAAGATCAAGCCCCGCTGACAAGTCGTCTCTCCTAAATACTCGGTTTGAACCGTGCCCAGCCACGGAGGATAGTAGTACTCTAATGGCCCGCGAACGGTCATGGCTGCAAAGGACATTCCATAACTTCTTGCCGCCGATCAGTTTTCTCCCCAGCCTGCCCAGCGGTCGACGGCACAAGGCGTCAAAAAATTTGAAAGCCCTCTCTGCTGAAGAATGAGGTTCAGCCAGCGTAGCGGCGACTCGATCGACATGATAATTGTCAATTCCCATCGTCTCGGGCAGCGTTTCCAAGAAACGCCAACCGTATTCGACCAAATCGCCTTCAAGGGGCCGCTGTAAGTGTATCCACATACCGTAGAGGTCAAGAACACCTTCTTTTCTCTCATCGGTTTCGCCGTCGACAGCCTTCAACAATCGCAGAAAAGCTTGCGGAGAAATATCACGCATACACGGGGCTCCGGCGAGCGTATCGGCAACAAACTCGGGTTCAACAAGATTCTCTCTGATAAGTGTTTCTACGCGATCTACGGCCTCGTCGCCGCCCGGCACACCATACATCGCGTAAACTACCGCTCTACCGGTCACCTGATGATTCTCTATAAACTTGTCGAGCTGCGAGTTCACAAATCCCGGATCGAGCGTACTGAGTCCATGGTAGTACTGTGCGAAAGCGACTGCACCGTCTTTTTCGGCTCCTGCTTCGTCGATCTTGTCGATCAATGTATGCTCTGCATCCTCTTTCCCAAGCAGAGAGAAGAATATAGGCGCTCTTTCCGCATCTGGAGAAAGAAGCCACTGCCACAGATCGGGTGACAGGAGAGAGGGTTGAGACACGGCCTCTTTGGCAAGATCTTTAAGCTCCTCTGCCGAAACGTCAGTTATGCCCTCTTCCGTATGTGTTCGGCAACCGTGTACCCAGCTGCCCGCCCAACGTTTCAGTCTTACGGGGAAGGAAGCTTTTTCCAACCGATCAATCAAACCCCGGATTGTCGCGGCCTCCGTACTGGACTTCTTCGCCCGGTCGGCACTGGCTTCGTCCGCGTCTGGTTTCTCTGTAAAAAGCTCGTACGCCGTAGCCAGTGCTCCTGAAAGTTCTGCGACCGGCACAGGAACAGTTCCATCAATGCACCACTTTACAGCGGTCTCAAACCGCCGCACCGATCGCTTAGGCGGTACCTGGTACGCGTTGTCTGCAAGTACTTGTGGCAAGTATTGGACAGCGCGAGACGACAACTTCGACATAGGCTGTTCGGCGAGGGTCATCAGCATGTCAAGCAGTTCGTCAAAGTAGGACCATATCTCTCCGTATGTCATCTTGGGCTGAGGATCATAAGGCCGACGGCCCTCACTTCTCTGCATACCGAAGGCACCGTGCAGAGCAAACGCGCTCTTGATCGCCTCCAGACCGACCACTCGCATTTCAGTGGATCTATCTTGCGACATGACTTCTTTAAGGATTTCCAACCGCTCGCCTAGAGGCATGGGAAACTGGGGATGCCCCCACTTGAAACATTCACAGAAAACTCCTTTCGCGTTGTTAGCGTAAGTCGTTTCGGTATCAACTTCGGCTAGAAGAGCAAGACTTCTCAAAGCGGCATAACAACTCCGCTTGTGGAATAATGTCTCCTCCACAACCCATTTCAATGCGTCTCTCTGCCCCGCTGGAATGGCGCGACGCTGTTCTGCCGTCAGGGAACTCAACTGTTGCTCGATCATATTTGCGACTTCACGCGGAACAGCACGAGCTGCAATTTGCAGCAAGTTCGGCGACGGCGCCTGCGATAGAAGAGCGAGAACCGAGTCCTGGGAAGAGAGAAACTGCTGCCAGAACCGATCGACATCGTCGCATTTTACCAAAGCGAGCCGTTGCATAAATCGTTTTTTGCCTTCGCCCTCAAGCTCGCTGAACAACTGCCATGTTTGCTGAAATCGTCCCAGTAAAGTCCTAGTAGCAAGTCGATTAGCCAGGAACGGTGCAACAACGGAAGCATATGCGCCGCTCACCTGCACCAGCCCGGCTTTTTGGAGCGGCTCCAGCCCATTGAGGACTTCGTTGAGTTCTATACCTGCGCCAAAGTGTTGGCAAACATGCTCGATTTCTGAACGCTCCGCCCGTTCAACTCCGACACGCGTAAGAAGACTGAGCAGGCCCAGGACTTTCATTAAGTTATCCGGAATATATCCCCTGATTTTTCGCTCGAACTCTTCTCCCAGCCCAGCCATGAACTCCGTGCCCTGTTCGCGTAGACTTTCTCCCCTGGCTGCAGCAGCCAACAGCGCGCCCGGAAATCCACCACATTGATTCACCACCCACGACTCAAGGCTGTAGTCCAAACGAATGTTTTCCGACTCGGTAGCCGACCTTAAGACTTTCATCGAAGCTTCTTCGCTGAGCGGCCGAAGCTGGAACACGTTGATTCGCTCGTCTTGATCCCTGCCCGGAATAGAAATGGCCTCTGCTGTCGATAAAACGACCATAACTTTCAGATTTTGTTCCAGCAAGTTCAGATTGATGAGTTCGTCTATCTGCTGAAAACAGGTCTCTTGTATAACAAGTACTTTATCCGGTTCGGACCCTGCAATGCCGTTCAGGGCTTCTCGCGTTAGATGGCTTGGATCACTAGCAAAAACCGTATCTGCCGCTCGGTTTCTTGTGACCTCCAGCAGCACTCTCTTCTTGCCAATACCTTTAGGCCCGCAGATAAGCACGGCTCCCACATGTGGCGCATCGAGAAGCTCATTTAGCTCATCAAGTTCCGTATCTCTTCCTATTAACTCGTTAGCCACATTCGTCCCCGCCCGTTCACACAGCTCGTTCCAAGCCTCATCCCAAGTTAACATAGGACGAGGAGGAGGGAGATGAGATTCTTTCCCTTCCGCTTCAGAACTAATCTCGTGCAAGCGGCGCTCTTTGACCGTCACGCCAGTCGCCGATAGCGTCTCAGACTTGTTAGATCTTGCAGCTTCCTGGCCAAACTGTGGAATCTTAAAATGTATTCGCCCGCCCTCGCTCTTATCATGAAATCGATTGTTATCGTACCAGCTTTGACTGTGTTCGCTGAAGCTTCTAAAGTGGAATTCGATGTCCGACGGCTTCCCGTCATTAGCCAGTTCGAGTGTTGCAACTTGGCACGTGCGTTCGACTAAGGCACCATTCGCTGGTCGAGAAAGGCAACCAGTGGCAATTCGGTACTCCTTGAGACATTCCGACCAAGCGTCTATTCCAGTTTCGTGAAAGTGGCCGCGCATAACAAGATCAGCGTAGCCTCGCAGATTACGGCGACAAAGATCCATGTCGGCCAGCTTCTCTAAAGGGTGGTGCATAAGCACAAGCCGCAGGCCTTCCAAAGCACTTCCATCTTCCTTTCTTAACAACGTTAGAACTTGCTTCTCCGTCAGCATTATCTTATTCTCGTTGTTACTTTGCCCATAGAGCCACGCTGTGTCGAACCCGATAACGTGAATAGGAAAACTGAACTGCGGCAACTTTATCTTGCGTCGGAATCCTAAACGGGAATGAGGCGACTTTTGAGGGTCCAGATCGGGTCTTCCAAGCCCTTCGTTGCTAGATACCCATTTGCGATAGTTGGCTTGACGCTCTAACACTTCGTCTCGCCATTCATTCTCTAATTCGGCTGGTTTCTCTCTGCCACCTGCCATCCACTCTGAGATTGCGTTTTGATTGCTAGGATCTGAAGCAGATCTGTTAATCCTATTCCATGATCCCTCGCAAACAGAACGTTGGATATCGTGATTACCCGGCACCACGAAGAACCTGTCTTTTTCCAGTCTAAGCCAGCTAAGAGTGCGTTGAACAAACTGTGTCGCTTCGATATACTCATCCCAGTGACCCTCGTTCGCAACATCTCCAGTCAAGAAAACAAAATCGATCGGGGCATCTTCCAAGATCTTCGTGAGATTCGAATCCCAGGCTTGACCCAGTGCGATCTGATGAGTTATGGGATACCGGTCTTTCTCGCTTCCTGCGTGTAAATCTGATAGATGTAAAATGCGCAGTTGTCTTGAGCGTGACATCTTGGCAAAGCCCTATCTCTTTAACTAGTCCTTCAACACTTCCACCTGTGCGTTTTTCACAGAAAAGCATCCTTTCTCGAAAAAAACTACACCTACTGTCACGGAATGTCGCTCTCTTTCCTCTGCCATTTTAAGGATTAGATTCACTGTGTCAGGTGTTCATAGCTACAAGTGTCAGACTGACAAATCTCTTAATATTATAACACAAAGAGCATCCTGTTGGCACGATTGCAAGTGCGGCGCCATTGCTTGTTTTATTCTCCCGGCCCGCTTTCCGGCACTATCCCCCGAGGCGGCTCATGTGGGTTGTGCGGGCTGTGGAATGGATGCGCGGTTTAAGGTTGGCGGCTTGCTGGAACGCGGCCCGGATGGTTTCGTCGGCAGCGTTCGCCCTGATA
>JAFDGP010000202.1 GCA_019309245.1 Deltaproteobacteria bacterium
AATCGTCAAATCGCGGATATCGTGCCCATCAATGCGGACGGCCCCACGGGTAACGTCGTAGAATCGAGGGATCAGGTTCACCAGGGTGGTCTTGCCTCCTCCGCTCATCCCCACCAGCGCCGCGACCTCCCCACTGTTGACCTCCAGGTTGATGTCCTTTAGGATTAACTCTTCTTCGTATTTGAAAAACACCCCATCAAAGGTAACCGCATGGACCCCGGGTGACAGCACCAATGCGCCGGGCCGGTCCTGAATCTCGGTTTCGGTATCCAGAATGTCAAAAATTCGTACAGCCGCGGCCACGCCTTCCTGGATGGTGTTATTGAGCGGGCTGAGCTTTCTCATGGGATCGTAAAGCATCATCACCGCTGTAATAAAAGAAAAGAAAGTGCCGGGTGTGGATTTTCCCACAATCACCTGATGCCCTCCGTAATAGACCACAAAGGCAATACCCACCCCGCCCAGCAACGCCATAACAGGTGATGACAAGCAGCGCACAGCAACCGCCCTCATCTCATAGTTAAGCCAGGTGAGGGTCTTTTCAAAAAATCGTTTGCTCTCATAGTTCTCCATGCCGAAGGCCTTGACGATCCTGCTTCCGGTAAAGGTCTCATGAAGCAGCGAGTTGACCTGCGCCACCACTTCCTGACAGCGCGTACTCAGCCCTCGCATCCGCCTGCCGAAACGGATGATCGGCACAGTGGCAAAAGGCAGTACAATAATGGCGACAAGGGCCAGCTTCCAGTCCTGGTAAAAAATCAGCCCCAGCAGAAAGATTACGGTAAAGCATTCCTTGATCACCCCGGTAACCGCATGAGACACGGACTCTTTGACCACATTTACATCGTTCATGATCCTGGCCATAAGGAGCCCTGTTTCGTGTTTGTGAAAAAATGACAAAGAAAGCCTCTGAATGTGGGCAAACAGCTCGTCGCGGAACCGTTTGATAATGCTGTGCCCGACATAGTTCATCAGGTATCCCTGGCCGAATTCGCACGTCCCTTTCAGCAGGAAAAGTGCGATAATAACAAAAGGGAGCAATTTAAGCTTCGTCATGTCCCTGGCCATAAAAATTTGGTCCACCACCGGTTTGATCGTATACGCCATAGCCGCCGTCAGGCCGGCCGTGCACAGCATGCATACCATGGCCCAAAACAGGCGAGTCCAGTACGGCTTGACGTATTGCAGCACACGTCGGTATATGACCGTCATGCTTTTTCCATGTTCATAATTTTTTTGTTTGTTACTCACGGCAACCTAAAAATCCCCCTCTCTCTTTCCGAAGAGAAGGTCAAGAAGAAACAGTGATCACCAATCTGCTCTGCCCCAAGGACGGTCGGGTGGCTTTCTCGAAAGGTGACAGGCTGTTGAAGCCCGCACGGCCGTCCGCAAACCCCGGCCGGGATCCTGTCACCTTGAGAGAAAATTACCTGACCGTCCTTGTGTCGGATTTGTCTCGCTTTACCCGACTTTCAAATCTATTTCTGGACACCCACTACTCTATCCGGTGCCCATAATGCACGTCAACCTCCCTGGTAATCCGGTTCATCTCGTCTTCAAGCAAAACGCGATAGGCTTCCCGTTGTTGTGTCTCAAGTTGTCTTGGAACCCGGACTGACCTCCCATATGCAACCGTGGCTTCCGTAAAAGGACAAGGGAGAATAAAGCGGTCCCAGCTGCTGAAAATCTTCGCCCGCTTCACACTATAGCTGATCGGAACAATCGGGTATCCGGTCTTTTGAGCCAGAATAATGACCCCAGGCTGCACCACAAAACGCGGCCCAGTGGGGCCGTCTGGAACAACGGCAGCCGGGCGCGCATCCCGCCTTAACGCCTTGACCATCCGTGCTAAGGCGCGCACCCCGTATCGTGTGGTGGATCCACGGATTGTTTCGTGGCCCTGTTGCTGGAGTATGCGGGCCATAATCTCGCCGTCATCAGAGGCACTGACCAGGATCGCACCTTCCAGTCCCTGGTACAGATAACTGACCAGCAGGATGCGCGAGTGCCAGAAAGCCAGAATGAATCGCCGGGACTCTACATCCGGCCTTACCTGTTCGTAGCCGACCACGCGGATCCTCAAGGTCGCGCAGATCAAATCCACCACACATTTTCCTATAACGCCGATGAGTTGCCACTTGAATTCTCTGAGATGCCGCCCGCTAAACATGATCCCGTAAAAATCCCAATCCGGAGGAGCCAAAACCGGAGAGAAAAAACTTGTCACGTAATGTTCTCAAGGCGTCAAGCCGCAAAACACGAAAGCCTCAATGTCTCTTATTTCGTGCTTTCAATCTTTCGTGCCTTGCGCCCTTCGGGCTTGAGAACAGGATGTGATCATCTTTTAATGCTTCTTGCCGCAAAAGACGTGTATTGTTTTCAACGCGTCAGCCGCAATTTAAGTCGAGTTTCTTAAGAGAATTAACAGACTAATGCCCACCGCCGATCTAGCCGTCTGCGGATAGCAGTTTCATCGCCACATCCGCAGCCCTGCGTGATGCCCCGGCAGCGCCCAACAGCCGAGCAACCCGGCCCAATTGCTTTTGCATTGCCGCCAAGGCGTGCTCATCCGAGATCAGACTCAAAGCCTTTTTCGAAATCCTTTCGACGGTGGCCTCGTGTTGGATCAGCTCCGGGACAATGGCCCTGCCTGCCACCAGATTCGCCAGCGCGATATGCCGGACCCGAATCAACCGCTTCCCGAGCCAGTAACTCAGCCCCGATACCCGGTAAATGACAATCATTGGAGTCCCTGCAAGGGCGGCTTCCAGGGTGACTGTGCCCGAGGCGGTAATCAACAGTGTGGCCTTTTTAAGGACCTCATGCAGCCTGTCGGAGACAATCATGCATCGGGCCTCAGACTGTTCAGCGATGCGGGACACCGCACCCGCGTCCACCGAAGAGGCGACTGGAATGGGAAAAACTGCATCCGGGATTTCTTTGGACAGTCTTTCGGCCACCTTGACCATGGTCGGCAGCAGGCGCAACACCTCTTCATTGCGGCTTCCTGGCAGAAGGCCGATCACCGTACCGTCCATCCTCACATTGCTTTTTCCCGAAGCAGGGCTCCGCCTTTCGGCCACGTCCAGCAACGGGTGGCCGACAAACGTAACCGGGACATTCCATTTTTCATAAAAGGCGGCTTCAAAAGGAAAAATTACCACCATGTGATCTACCACTTTTTTGATCTTTTTCACCCGGCCTGTTCGCCACGCCCAAATCTGCGGGCTGATATAGTACATCACGGGAATGCCCAGATTTTTGGCAGCAGCGGCCACACGAAGGTTAAAGTCCGGGAAATCAATGACAATGAGCAGTTGGGGATGAAATTGTGCCAGGTCCGATTTTGCGGTCCTGAGTGCTGCGGCAAGGAGCCTGAGCTTTAACAGCGCCTCTGAAACCCCCACCGTGGCGATATGTGCGTTGTCCACCCTGATTCGAACTCCGGCCTGCCGCATGGCGCTTCCCCCGATGCCGAAAAAATCCAGCTCGGGGTCGGCGTGCCGCATTGCCCGCACAAGACGGGCCCCGTGCATGTCGCCGGAGGCCTCTCCGGCAACGATCATAACGCGCCTTTTTCTCATTGCATCCCGAATTAGAACGAGCCGAGCATGGCTTTTGCGCCGCTCTTGATCTGTTCGGCAATATCCACGGCAACCCGCAACGCATTTCGGCCATCTCTGCCTGTCACCACCGGTGGCCGACGCCACCTCACGGATTCGACGAAAGACGCCAACTCTTCGCCCAAGGGGTCTGCCGCCTTGAAAGCGGATCGATCCATAGACATACCCGGCACGGGCAAGCCGGATCCCTGGTTGTCCTTTCGAATCACCATGATATCCCGAGACGCATAATCCACAGAAATATAGGCATCCTTTTGAAAGATGCGGATTTTGCGCATCGTCTTCATCGAGATGCGACTCGCGGTCACATTGGCAACACAGCCGTTTTCGAAGATCAGTCGGGCGTTGGCGATATCCACCCGAGGGGTTACCACGGGAACACCGACCGCATGGATATCCCGAATTTCAGACTGGACCACATGTAATATTACGTCAAGGTCATGGATCATGAGGTCCAACACCACATCAACCTCGGTACCCCGTTCGTTGAAAAGGCTCAATCGATGCGACTCAATAAACAAGGGGCACTCCACTGCCTGTGTCAAGGCGACTACCGCCGGGTTGAACCGTTCCAAATGCCCAACCTGAATAATGCGCTCTCGGGAATCGGCAAGCCCGACGAGCGTGTCTGCCTCATCGACGCTTCCGGCCATTGGCTTTTCTATCAACACGTCCACATCATTTTCCAAAAACCACCGACTCACCGGAAAGTGCAACGGTGTCGGTACAACAACACTGACCGCGTCCACCTTGCCGGCAAGGTCCCTATAATCGGAAAAAGGCTTTGTCTCAAATTCAGCAGCCACCTTCCTGGCGCGCTCGTCAATGATATCCACAACGCCGGCCAGCGTGACGTCCTTCATGCAAGCATACTTTTGCGCATGAAATTTGCCGAGATATCCGACCCCCACGACCCCCACACGCAGCGGCTTCATATTTATCCCTCACCAATCATCAGCGGCTAACAACAGAATCTCTTTGATATGATGTCATGTTATCTTGCTCGAATTTACGCAACTATATACGAAGTCCATCCTACGATCCTTTGCGTCCTCTGCGGTCTCTGTTTCCGCGGCGAAATTCAAGAACGCCCAGCGATCCCTCGTTTACGCCCAGAATCACAATCTTGTGTTGATCCGCAATCCGGATCATCTCTTCTGTGTCGAAAACAATCGTTTTTCCCGCTTCCACAGTCAGGACTGAAGCCTTCACCTCGGCCATGGTCCGAATCGTTTCCAGGCCCACTGCAGGCATATCAAAACGCATGTCCTGAATGGGTTTGCTCGCCTTGACGACCACCGTGTTCTCCCTGCCGAGCATCCCACCGCGCCGGATTGTGGCATCGGTGCAGTCAATCGCTTCAACGGCCATCACGGAACCGTCCCGAACAACCACTGTCTGTCCGATGTCCAATTCCCCAATGGCCTTCACGATCCGCCATCCGAACTCAACGTC
>JAFDGP010000203.1 GCA_019309245.1 Deltaproteobacteria bacterium
AAGTTTGACATTACGGCGGTCCAGCACACAAAGCACATCCTTGTTGAAAAATGCAGAATCAATGCGGGATTCAAAAGTAGTGTTTTTAAGCTTGCTGCGTGCCTCATCGAAACACTGCATCATAAATGCAGGGGCACCATTGGAGTCGTGAACATTTCCAGGGCGGTGATGAAGATCAAAAAATTGGCCAGTCTGCGAAACAGTGCAAAACAACGGATAGTAACTCCGGGCGCCTTTTTTGCGTTTGTTGTAGCCGACTGCTGTGCCTTGTGCGTGGGCCTTTGTATTGAGTACTGAGCCATCGAAGTCCAAGGTCAAACGGGGCAACTGTTCCCTTATGAGCCCTTCAATAACAAGTGAACGAGATAATACCCGGACTTTTTCCACGCCATCGCATTGCATTTCAGAAAGTGCCCGGGATACCGTGGAAACATCGGGCAGCTTGCGTAATCCCAATAAACGGAGGACCAAAGGATCATCACGATAGTAGTCGATCTCACGAAGCCGCCGAAAACCGAGCAAAAGATGAACCACGAGAAGCAACACAACAAGATGACGGCCAAAGATCGGTGATATCGTTAGATGAGTGAAACAACTTTTGAGCCGACGCTTCAGCCTGATTTTCGAAAACAATGCCTGAAACAACAACAAACCGGAAAAAGAAGTCAGTCTTTGGTCTTCGAAACGAATAACAGGAATTTTGTGGAATTTGCCTTTTGTGGAATTTGCCATGAATTTGTGCTTTACTGGACTTCACTTGCGGTGACCTCCTGGATCAGGGTTTTTGGGTGTAGCTAAAACTCTTCTAACCCAGTATCCATGGGCATCGCAAGTCTTTTTTCTGCTTCAAAATCACCTTTTTTATGCAACTATAGGGTTGATCGACCCAAAAAGATCGCTGATAGAACTTGCAGCAAGGTCGAGAAGGCGTAGGATTCGTGAGGCCATTATTCCCAGGACTGGCAGTACCGCAAGAATCGGCCCGGACTATAACGGACAGTTGATCTCATATGTTCAGCATAGCTGGAAAGTCAGGGAAGCAATAAAGCACTCTCCAAGTTTGAGTAAGGCGTTTCGGGCAATAAGAACGTTTCAGCCTTTGTTCGGACGGTGCGACAGACAGTAGGGCCTCAGCGTCGAATCTTTAAGCTTGATGGTTTTCGTGAGAGGCAAAATGGCATAAAGGGTATGTGAAAAAAAATTGCAATCGCTGCGTTTCCACCTGGCAGATACATACAAGCCCCATTAAATAAGGGGAGCGGTTGAAGGGTGTGTGCGAAAGGCACAACTATATCCAGAACAAGGAGGAAATCATGCCTGAAAAGACAATGGTCGCCAAAAAAATTACCATGGCAAACACGAAACAGGAAATGCTCAAGGCGTACAACAGCCTCCTGCAGCAACTACAAGAAAAGAAAGAGGGTGAGCTTAGACCTGAAGAGACGTTGGAAAAAAAGAAAAAGAAAGAAGTGGTCGCAATCGCTGATTCCATTTCAGCCGAAGGCGTTGCAACGGCTATTGGGAATCTGAGAGCGGAAATCGGCAGGATGCTCACACAGATTTCGGACCGGATGGAAGAGCAAGTCGGCAAATTCAAGAGCATTCAAAAGGCCATTGAATTCAAGGAAAAAGAACTGGAAGAAGTCTATGAAATCGAACGAGCTGCAGCCACCCTTGCCGCTCTGATTGAATCACAAAACGAAAAACGCAAAACGTTCAAAGCGGAAATGGAGGCAGAAAAAGAACAATTAGAGGCGGAAATCGAGACGTTACGTGCTCAATGGGACCAGGAAAAAAGGGAACACGAGGTACGGGTTAAAGAACAAAGGACCGAAGAAAAGAAACGCCGCGAGCGAGAGCAGGAAGAGTTCGCCTACAACTTTGAACGCGAACAGCAGTTGGCCCGAGACAAGTTTGAGGACGAAAGGGCGAAATCTGAACGAGAAATCGCGCTTAAGAAAGAACAGATGGGAAAGGAACTGGCTGAGCGGGCACAGGCCCTGTCCGAAAAAGAAAAGGAACTGGAAGACTTAAAAAGGCAAGTTGCCGGTTTTCCCAAAAATTTGGAATTGTCGGTCGGCAAGGCGGTCAAAGACACTGCGGAAAGACTTAAGGCAGAGGCAAAGACCCGAGAGGAATTGCTGACAAAAGAATTTGATGGAGAGCGCAACGTATTGACCGCCAGAATCGAATCTCTTCAAGACACGGTCAAAAAGCAGGGCCAACAGATTGCCAAACTTTCCGAGCAACTGGAAATGGCATATCAAAAGGTCCAGGACATTGCGGTCAAGGCTATTGAGGGCTCCTCAAACGCCAAATCCTTTGCGAGTCTGCAACGGCTGCTGGCAGACCACACCCGAAAACCCTCGCAGGAAAAATAGAGGCCACGGCGCCCTGGAATGTTGGTGCTAGATCTCATTTGTGCCTCTCGGTCCTCATACAAGGTGAATCCGGTGTGGACAAGCACGCGCTGCATGGATGTTATCGGCCGCAATGGGCGATGTTGATCCAGCATTAGAACTCCCGGATTTTCAAGCCCGGCGCGGAGCCGACGCCAGCACCGGCGTTCCCACCGGCAATCCAACGTGGCTTGCGACTACGGGGCACTTCACTTTAAACAAGAAAAAGATAGGCCGGCGCTCATCGCTGAGCGTTTCGAAGTTGCCCTGTCCTTTGGCGATAATGAGACCGGCCTCGGTAAAACGGCGCTTAAAATCCAAAGAGCAGTCTTCCAGAATTGTACCCGGTGCGTCCGAACCGTTGTCGATGACTTCAGCGATCTCGGGGAGCCCCACGGTCCGGGCATCCTCCATAGTCGCGTCGTTGATTACAGGGGCACCGCGAACCACCACGGCAACCTGCGCCGGCAAGAGCTGTTCGATAAGCAGACGATCAAACACGATCTCGCCGGCATTGTCCGCCAGGTAGAGAATCCGTTTTGCCTTGGCGAGCGCCGCGCGCAACGCCTCCAGGTCTCCCGTGAAAGGCTCCTCCAGGGCCCGACTGACCGACTCCTGGATTTCAGACAGCGTCAGGGTTCCGGTTACCCCCAGGTCAATGACATTGCCCGCAATGGCAAGACTCACCCCGATGGCCAACCGATCTGAAGCAGCCTTGACCCTGGCCTCGAGGTCCCTAACGACATCTAAGGCGATTTGATTCTGAAGATCCTTAGCGGCCCGATAAGGATCCCGGACACCGGTAATTTCCCGTAGCCGTCTATGGATCCGCTGTCCCATGGCAGGCGGGGACTGATCCATGTCCATCTCGCTGCTCCAGCGCAAGACCTCGCGCAGGATCTGTTCGTGGATGGTCACATCGGCCGATACCATCCGGGCGGCTTCCAGGGCCTGACGGGCAAAACAGGGAACACAATCAAGCGAGGTCTTCATTTGCTGCCATACCCCCGCCTGCCGCGTTTTTGTGCCGCCTCTTCATCCACCTCGTCCTGCCAGCCGTTCCGAGTGGTATCAATCCGGTCAAAGCGGGCGGTGTAGGGTTTGATATCCAGCAGTGGAGTGCCGTCCAGGATATCCACGCCGTCGAGGAACAACACGTTCTCTTCGCGGCGGACCAGCTCCACAATACTCAACCCGATGGGATTGGGCCGATAAGGTGCGCGTGTGGCAAACACGCCATGCACCACGTCTTGAAGAAACGGTTTGACCAATAGCTTGGCTGGTCCTGCCCGGTCAAAATGATAAACCAGGTACAGGTGTGAAAACCCCTCCAGGTCTTGCAGCCCCTCGGCGAACTGCGGATAGATTTCCGCCCGGCCCTTACAGCCCCGGGCAAAGATCGGCTGAATGGGCGTGTGTTCAGCGACCACATGTTCGCTGTGGATGATCCCAATGGGGTGATAGACAATGGGTGTATTCTTCATGTGCAGCCCCCTATATCATGGCCGTCACGGGGACAACCGTTTTCCAAAACCAAACCCCGTGTTTTGTGCCGGCACCCCGCCACGGTCAGCCCGCCGATGTCGGCCCCGATCACCACCACGTCCTACGGGGTCTTTATAGGCTGTTCCTTATCACAACACCTTCGGTTTTGTCCGATAATTTTCCTTGTTCGGCCCCGCGCCCTGTGATACACGCAGCCTAACAGGTTCACCCTGCAGGGATAAACCCGACCTTCGGGTGCTGCGGCAAAAGGCAATACTTTTCCATTCCCATCCCGACCGGACGGCGCGTACACGGATTTCGCGTTTATAACGCTTATGGGAGGAACTTCAAGAAAATGTCTGTAAAGAAAAAAATTGCGTTTATTGGAAGCATGGCCCGGCCCGGGCACCAGCAGGTGGACCCCGGCGCCCGAAAGGTCTTTGACGCGGCTGCCGAAACACTTTCATGGCTCCTTGAGCGGGTCGAAAGGCTTGAACACGAGGTCAAGGCGCTTTCAGCGCTGACCGGGCGGGTGGAGGCCCTGGAACAAAGACTTCAGGAGCCCGAGGTCGAAGAAGAACAAAAAGATAAAGAACCCGACGAGACTCCTGAGGCTCAAGAAGACCAATCAAAGGCTGCTCCTTCAGAATAAGCCCTTCGGGCACGCGTTTGCAAACCGGCCTCCGACAAGGCCTTGCTGTGTTTTTGGGAGTTTTTCTCGTGTTCACCGTAAGAGGCATCTAGAAAAGTTGCAAAAACGGCCGGCACAAACAGGAACCATCCTGTAAGTTCACCGTTCATGAAGTTCCACCGCGTCACGCGAGCAATGTGTCATTTTCCCCTGTGTGTCGATCTGAAGCCACTGACCGCCATATGCTACCAGAGCTCTTTGGTTCTTGAAATCCAATGCGTTCTCAAATTTCGGTTCAATGGCGAATTCTCCTTTTTTACTGATATAGCCCCATCGTTTTCCCATACGAACTGCGGCCAGCCCCTCTGAAAATGACCGGGCCGCATCAAAGCGCGGCAAAATGACCGTCTCTCCCGAGCGATCCATAAAACCCCATTTGCCTCCCTGCATCATCTTATGTTCCCCTGCTGAGGCACAGGTACAGCCGACACAATAGGCTGCCAGGCCCTCATGGAAAGGCAACGCAAAGTCGAATTGCGCGGGGATAACAACGCACCCGCTCTTGTCGAAAAAGCCCAATTTTCCGGCTGATTGATACCTGGCAAGTCCTTCACGAAAATAGTCAGGGCCGTTGTCATAAATGAAAGGACGAATCACGATATTGCCTCTTTCGTTAATGTACGCCCAGGAAGTCTCATCCGCGACCGCGGCGATCCCCTCCGGGGAAAACGCCCCGGCCACCACGTACCTGGGCGCAATCACCACGGTGTTGTCTTCATCCCGATAGCCCCATTTTCCGTCCCGCTCGAAGGGGTAGAGCGCCTGGTGACGGGCCGTGGAGCAGCCCAGCGCCACGACAACCATCGCAAGAATTACTGTAAAAGAGTATCTCCCGGTCATGTGTCCGGCCTCCTTGGTTAGGGTTTCGCTGCTTTGACACTTAGCACAGCCGCTGGATCCGAATCAATCACATCCCAAATCCACCGGTTGCAGCGCAATCAGAAGCAGATCTTCAGGGGCTGACCACAACCGGCAACGGTGAAAAGGCGCTTGCCGCCTATTTCAGGAGCCGGATGAGCATCCGGCCAGACAGCTGGCATCCCAAATCCACCGCCAAAAAAACGAAGATGGAATCCTTTTTCCGCGATTGCAGCCTGTTAACCGAAAAGTGCTCATTGAAACCTTTCACCTGGCTTGAGCGTAGGCAGATCCAT
>JAFDGP010000204.1 GCA_019309245.1 Deltaproteobacteria bacterium
ATAAAAGCGGACTATCCTGTTTCATATGCTGATGCTTTTTGCATTGCCGTGGCGCGGCGTTCAAAAGGTCAGGTCCTGACGAGTGATCCCGAGTTTAGATCGGTGGAGCATCTTGTTTCGGTCCTCTGGCTGACGGAGGAAGGGTCGTAACCCGGGGTTCCTTGGACCGGCCGGGGCCAGGCGTGATGCAAAGAAAGCGTTGCGCAGCCTCCTGTGGGCAGTCGGGGCGCCTTTCGGCAAAACGACCCAACTGGCCCGAGGGGCTGGGTGCCCAAAATGTCGCCTTGTGAGCAAGAGCAACGAATTTTGAAAAGATCTCAATCGGAGTTTCGAAAGAGAGACCTGCCTACCGATTTACGTAGATACTCCTGACGCATGCTGTTGTCACGCGTCAGAACCACTTCAGGATACGAGCCGTATATCAACCGCGCTTCCAGGTTTGCTTGGGTTTCATATTGCGTTTCGATTGTGGAGAGTTCCATACCAATCCAGGTCGTAATGGAGCTTGAGGGCGCGATCCACCTCGGCCATGATCTTTTCCGGAAGCTGCCCCAGCCTTTTGACGAGTCGCACCTTGTCCACCGCCCGTGTCTGATTCACCATAACCTTAGGCAAGCAGGCAATCCTGAACTCCCAACCAGGGGGCATGACCACCGGTAGTTGGTCGCTCGGCGGTCTTTGCGGTAGATTATTTTGCCTGGATGCAAAAAAGTTGCGTTTTTTTGCTTTATGGCGAAAATATTATCAATGATGGTTCCCCAGGGATTGGTCTTCCGTGCCAAAAGGTAGTCTTTGCTTTGAAAACAGGGTAGACATTCCATACTTGTATCAGATTACCCTGGAGGGCCGTGAAGATATCCTGGACAGTCGGGTCCGGGTCATGCCGGCGGCAAAGTTCTTGGCCTCGTTGCCGTGAAAAGGCACGAAATTTGCTTGTCATTTCAGGCCTTGAGAAGTTACGAGGCGGGTTTGGTTCCTCGGCCCCGAATTGAGAAAAAAAACAATAAAAAGAGTTGACAAAGGCACGGGTGCTGTATATATGATTCCGCTTCAAATGCTCCTTTTTTGTTTTTCTGGAAAAGGGGTGAAATAGACTTTTGCCCGGAAAGGAGGTGAGGAGACCGTACTATTTGTAACCATTGGATTTTAGGGGATTTAAGCAACACGACAATCAAACAGGAGGAAAGCAACATGAAAAAGTTTGGAATTGGTTTGCTGGTATTTGCCCTGGCCATCTGTCTGGCCGTACCGGCGATGGCCGAGTTCAAGCCCTATGGCTCCATGCGGCTCGGGCTCTTCTGGGAAAGCCATGACTTTAACGATTACGACCCGTCCTGGACCACAGACGATGATGACAGCGGCATCATGGTGGATATCGCGGACATCACCCGGTTCGGCGCCAAGGGCGACATCTCGGACAGCCTGTATGCGCAGATCGAGCTGGGCCTGATCGGCCAGGAAAATGAGACCGGTTATACATGGGCCACGTACAATGGCGACAACAACGAGGTCTACACCCGGCTGGTCTATGCGCGGTGGAACTTCGGCGGCGGCACCCTTACCGTGGGCCAGGATTACACGCCCGTGACCTTTGTCTCCCGTCAGGAAGGTCCCGGGATTTTTGATGATGATAACACCCACAATCAGAGCTACGACCTGCAGAATGCCTTTATCGGCGTGGGGTGTTTGTGGGACAGCCGGATTCCTCAAATCCGACTGAACCTGGACAACGGCCTGTATGTGATGCTCGGCCAACCGGACGACCCGGCCCCTGCAGGCAGCAATATCACGACAGGCGGTGATCGGGACGCCACGCTTCCCAAGATCGTAGTGGGCTACAAGTTCAAGACCGAGGGCCTGATGCTCAACCCGGGTATCGCCTATCAGTCCTATGACTATAACGACAAGGATGTAGGCGGAAGCTTTGATGATGACATCACTTCCTGGATTCTGTACCTGCAGGGCACCCTGGACCTGGGGACGGTCAACTTCCGGTTTGCCGGCCACTATGGGGAGAACCTGGCCAACTACGCGATCTCCGGCCGGACCAACCCCTACCGGAACACCGTCAATTCCGCGGCAGCCTATGTCAAGTCCGACAACTCCGTAGAAGACGCGGAATGCTGGGGCGGCTTTATTGATGCCGAGTTTCCGATTGATCCCTACAAGCTCAGAATCGGCTGGGGTTATTCCTCAAGCAAGAACGACGCGGTTGCAAATTACGACAACGAAGACGAGCTGATGGGCTACTATGTGAACGTGAAGATCCCTCTGACGGACAACTTCTCGGTTACGCCGGAATTTGACTTCTGGGATGGCATGAAGAACGATCACAATGACAAGGATCCGGACCACTGGTACCTGGGCCTCCTGTGGCAGGCAGACTTCTAGTGTGCGTGTCGCAAGGTTGGTACGGGAACCTGATCGTTGTGTAAGCTAACAGCGGTCGGAACCTGAATGAAAAGCCCCGGGGAAGAATTTCTCCGGGGCTTTTTTTGTGTGGGATCGCCCGAAAAATCCCAACGAAGAAATCCCCCCTGCGAGGCTGTCCGACAACCTCTCAACAGCGACCGGCAACCACAATATATTGTGTTCATATAAAGCATTGTTCCTATATGTAGTATGCTTGGTCGCCCCTTTAGAGGTTGTCGGACAGCCTCGTGAGGGGGATTTTTTGCGAGTGAACAGTGAATGGTGAACAGTGAATGGTAAACGGCAAGATTTTAAGTTTCGTGTTTTCGTGATAGAAAAACTTTAATGGATAGCGGTAGGTCAGGTTAGCCCGCCTGAGGCAGGCTACCTGACACCTTCGTGATGACACAGGAGGAAAAAATATGTCCGACAAAGAGCGATTCATCAAATTTTTTGAAGAATTTGGTATAGAGGCAAGCGTCGTCAATCCTGAGGAGGTGATCCTCGAAATGGATGATACGGTGGATTGGATGAGCGCTTTGAGCGTGGGACAGGCATGGTTTTTGTTCGGCAAAGATGAGAACTATTTGGGTTTGTTGAACGATGAAACCATGGAGTTTGAGCCACGGAAGCCATGAAAGGCTGAAGGCTCAAGGCGAGGGGAGATCTATCATTTATCATTTATCATTGGTCATTTATCATTTGGCATTGATTATTGATCATTGGTCATTGGTTTGATACCGGATGCCCGATGCCGGATTGTAGGCCGGGGTGTGAGTCAGCCACAGGCGGACCGTTCCCTGGCAATCATCTGATGCCTGTAGCCCGCAGGTCAGGTTGTTCGCTGTAGGCGGATTACCTGACAGGATCTTGAGGCCTTCCTTTGATCTTCCCCCTTTGAAAAAGGGGGAGTGAGGGGGATTTTTCAAATTCTCAAGCCAGTGCAATTACCAGCTTGTCTGCCCTGGCGTTCGCCTGCTCGATGGTAACCATGATCCGATCCTCCGGCTGCAGGTCTGCGGCCACATCCAGGGGCAGCGAGGCCTCCAGCATAAACCCGGTCAGCAGGACCACACACCTTTTCCTCCGCTTTTCGAGCACGAGGGCTTCTTGGGGTTCTCCAATCAGGCCTTCCAGATAGCGCAGTATCCAGTACCGCGTTCGTTCCTGTTGAAGCACGGTGATATAGCTCAACGGCTCTTTGACCGCTTGGATAATGAAGTTGAGCTCCTGTTCGGAATAGGGTTCTTCCAGGCCAAGGACCGCCCGCAGTTGTCTCTGAGTGACCAGATCCAGGTATTTGCGCAGTGGAGAGGTAAGCGTGACATAGGCGTCCAGGCCGAGGCCGGCATGGGGTTCGGGCTCAAGAGTCAAGATGACGCGGCTCAAAAACCGCCGCTGCATCCAGTGTTGGAACAGGGAGCCGGTGCCCTGGTCGATCAGGCGTTCCCGTGGCGGAAGCTGCGATCGGAAGACCGCGGGCCGGCCATGTTGGCGAAAAAATCGGGCGGCGAGCCAGTTGGCCAGGATCATGCTTTCAGATACCATCAATCGGCTTGGGCTTTCCCGGTTTACCTGAGCAACGGAGATTTCTCCCTCTTCATCAATCCAGATATTCATCTCCGGCAAATTGAGTTGTAAGGCATCGTTATCCAGCCGGCGCTTTCTGAGCATTCGGGCCAATTCATAGACGAGGGCGAGCCGGGGGTCGTCTTTCAAGCGCTGGTTGGCCTCATAGTACGTCAATTGGCGGCTGACCCGGATTAAACTGGGAATGATGCTGTAATCCGTCACCGTTGCTTGTCGATCGAGTTCCGCCATGATGCTGATCGCAGGGCGAGTTTGCCCCTTTTTGAGACTGCACAGGTTTTCCGCGAGTTCAGGAGGGAGCATGGAAATTCGGGTGTCAGGCATGTAGATGGAACTTGCCCGAGAAAAGGCCTCTTCATCCAAAAGCCCTCCTCTTGTCAGCATGTGCCCGACATCCGTGATATGAATCCACAGCCGGACCCCCCGCTCCGTCTCATCAACACTCAGCGCATCGTCAAAGTCCAGCGTGCCCTGACCGTCGATGGTAAATACATCGAGGCCGGTTAAATCTTTTCGGCCATGATCAGGCGCGATGTGCATTTCCTGTTTAAGCAAAGATGAGGCGGCTTCCGTGACCGCCCTCGGGAAAGAAGCCGTAATGCCGAAACGGTGCAGGTTGAGATTTTCGTCTTCATCCCAGACCCCCAGACGAACCAGAAATTCAAAAAGGCCCTCCCCGGGATCCATGCCGGCACGAGAAAGGACCTCTTTGGCGGTTTTGTGGTCGGGACTTTCCTTGCCGAACAGATAAAAAGATTTCAGGATTTCTACCAGGCCTTCTTTGTCTCGTGGGATCGTGGCATGACGATTTTTTGCGGCCAGCTTGACCCACCGGCTTCCTTCCTCGATGAGCAGGGCCTTTCTGGCTTCTTCTGCGGCCTGCGCGGCAATTCGGGCGACTTTTTCCGGGCTGTTCGGGAAAAAGCGATCGGCGTCGAACTTGAAATAGAGGCGATTTTCCAGCATAGCTCGCAGCACGGCTGAGGCGTGATCTTCAGTAAGCGTTGC
>JAFDGP010000008.1:0-22060 GCA_019309245.1 Deltaproteobacteria bacterium
TAGATAAAGCTTATCCTATTTGTATTTCCATGGAAGCGACAGCCCGGCCCATCCCCGGGGGCTGCCATTGCCTGGCGGCATTGTACATGCTGGCGCATCCACTGTACCGTAGGGCGGCTTAAGTGGGTAACATTGGGTTCCGGCTCTGCGTAGGCACCCAAAAAGGTCCAAAAAAAGAATTGTTCATCTGAGACCCGGTGGCTAGACTGGCGCTCTTTGAAGGCGTTTTGTTGAAAAAATCCATGAGACTCTTGGCCGTTCGTTTTATCCCCTTGATACTCTCTTTTTTCTTGTTGGCCGCCCCGGTTGCCCGGGGGGCCAAGCCTTACAAGATCTATGTGGTCAACCGGTATGGCGCATACGATATTGTCTGCGATTCTTACACGGTAAAGAAAGACGACCACATCTGGGATATCCTGCGCCGCAAGGGCAGCATCGCAGAACAGGACTTTCCCCGATTTGTACGTATCCTGAAGGACCTGAACCCGGGCATAACCGATGTTAATAAGATCTATCCGAGGCAAAGGATCCTGATTCCGTTAAAAGAGATGCCCGCGGTAAAGACCGCCGGGGCCTCGGGTCCGAGATACATCACCATCCCGATGCTACCCGATGTGCTTTACCGAAATTACCGGGTTCAATCGGGCGACTGTTTGTCCAAGATTATCACCGCGCATCTTCAGGTCCGCTGGAATGAGCTGACGGATGAGTATATAAAGACCTTGAGGCGCCTGAATCCTCGGATTACCAATCTGGATTTGATTTACCCTGGTCAGACCATCCGGATCCCGGCGTTGTCCGCGGAAGAGGAGCCTGTGGCCGAGCGGGCACATGTAGCCTGCAGTAAGCCCCAGCCGGTTGAGAAAAAGAACGGGGAAGTGCGCAAACCGTGGCCGGCTCAAAAAGCGCGTGAACACCCAGCAATTTCTGAACCTGAGAAGATGTTGACGGTTCAAAAAAGGGTTGAAGAGCAGGATGTGGCGGAGAGCGGATCGAAGCCAATCCCTCTGGCTGTTCCAACCACACAAAAGCCGTCGGCATCTGAGACAATATCCGGAACTTCGCCGAAGGCCGAAACTCTGGAAACCGACGCGACCAGGCCTGAGAAGTCGACTGATGAGCCGGCCGAGGGCCGGACGCAAAAGACACAACCCCTTGAACCGATTAAAGAAGAAAAGATCTTGCCAGTTGTTGCCTCCGCCCGGGGTGGGACAAAGGAAAAGATCGTTTCGGGGCAATCCAGGACCCGGTCTGCACAACCGATACCTGTCTTGGAAAAGGCCCGCAAACCGTCCGAGCCGACTGCTGCCTTGCAGGCCCAGGCCGGGATACCGACACCACAGGTGGCAAGAGATCTCCGGACTTTAAAAGCGGTTGAAGATGAGGGGAGATCTCCAACGGCAATAAGCCCGGATGTCGGCATCGTGTCCGGGGATACGCAGCCCGTTTCGGCATGGGATGTTCAAGGTGCGCCCGTCAAGGGGATGGGGCCGGGACGGATGGTAGCAGCGGATCGGGTGAAGGTGGTCACCTCTGTGTCCGGGCGGCACAGGGCGTGGTGGCAAGATACGGTCGCCGCGGTGGAACACCGGATCGGGGCCAGGTTCCTGGACACAGGGCACTGCTATTTCCCCGATGTTGCTGGAAAAGACGTGGTTGTAGATCTGGCAGCCTTCCCGGTCATTGAACTGGGCACGGGCCGTCACGTATTGCTCGACAAAGGCAGCGGGCTGGACTCGGAGGTGGAAGTGGTGATCCGGCGGGCCTGGAAGGACTTGCAGGTTGTTCGTGCACCCGCAGACGACCCCGAGGATGTGGTCCTGGACAAGGTGTTTCAGGGGCTGTATGGCCGGGATGTGACAAGGGAACGGATCGTTTCTTTTTCAGACGGCGCCGCCAAGGTCGCTTTGCGTGCGGACTGGGTGGTTGTTTCCCGGTACACTCAGGAAAAACAGCCCGGAATTTTTTGCGTAACCCTGATCGACGAGGTTGACAAGTACACGGCCGCCCCGGTTGTGGCGTATCTGGCGGAACACGATATTGCCGTGATTGATGTACTGATAAAAAGCCCGGAAGAGCGTCCGGACACATGGACCGGCAAAGACGATTCCAAGGTGCCGCCCGTCACCTTGATAGATGGATCCGGCCAGGAACCGTTCGTGTCGGGGCTTGCCCGTGCACTGGGATGGTTTTATGAACCAAGTGTGCCCTTATCTTTTGATTATGCAGGGTTCCAAGTGGAAACAACGGCAAGTGTTATCTACAGCCCGGCTGGCTCAGACATTGTGGTGGACTTCGGGACGTTTTACGGGGATACCGTTTCCGCTCTGGAAGCGGGCGGCATGCAGGTGGTCTCTGTGCAACCCGACGATGCGTTTATGAAGATCGCTGTACGCCTCCTGGATGCCATGGGCGTTGGCTACAGCATGGATCCTGAACTGATTGCAGCAAACCGGGCAGTCTCAAGGGCGTGTTCCATTACGGTTTCGGGCTGTCTGATTACCGGAAAGAGGGCGGACAAGGCCTTGTTGGCCAGCAAGACCTTGCACCCGGCCTTGATCGGCTTCTTGAACGGCCAACGGGTGAAAGTCCTGGAAGTGAAGACCACCGGGCCCTAAGGGCGATTTGGCGCCCATTGGTGATCGACCCGGTCTAGCGAGCCCTCAATTTCGGGGCAAACCGGGACCGGGCAAAGCGGCTGAAACGGCTGTGTGTCCAATGGCCCCATCTGGTCCCTTCTGATGGCAGGTGCTATGTGTGAAATGCTCTCTGTCCGGTGCCGGCATGAGGCTTGAGTTTATGGAGACCCCGGCGGCTTAGGCCCGGGGGGACCCTGTGGTTTGGAGGAGTTTGAGGCTATGCGTGCGACAAAGTGCTTTGCGTGGTATCTGGCGTTGGCGGTCGGGCTCTTGATGGTAACGGCCTGTGCTACGGATCAGGCCTTGCGAAAACAACAGGCTGCAACGGCCAGGGAGCTTGGCGAGGGCTATTTCGGTCAGGGGGATATCAGTGCGGCACTCCGCGAGTTTTTGAGGGCCGAAAAGCTGTACAGGCATGACCCGTATCTGTACTATGATCTTGGGCTGGCCTATTTTGCAAAAGAGCAATTCGAATCCGCAATTGAATCCTTAAAAAAGGCGATTTCGTTAAAACCGGACTACGCTGAGGCATTTAATGCCCTGGGGACGGTCTATCTCAGATTGAAGGCCTGGGATAAGGCGATTGAAGGATTTAATAAAGCCAAAGACAACCTGCTCTATGCCACACCATATATCGCCTTGAACAACCTGGGGGATGCATATCGGGGCAAGGAAGACTTCGGCACGGCCATCGAATTCTACAAAAAGGCCCTTGACGACAATCCCCGTTTCCCAAATGCCCATCGAGGACTGGGCCTTGTTTTCATGGCCCTGGGAGACTATACGGCCGCGGTGTCTTGTCTTGAAAAGGCCGTGGGCTATGCCCCGCGCTTTTCACTGGCGTGGTTTGATCTGGGCAGGGCATACGCACTTCAACACCAGACAAAAAAGGCCATTGCTGCCTTTGAAAAGGTGATCATGATAGACCCGGATTCTCGTTCGGCCGTTCGTGCTCGGGAAGAAATCACAAAGCTCCGGGCGGCCGATACAGGGCGATAGGGTCCTGGGTAGGCGTGCGCAGGTTGGTCCCAGGTTCGATCCATTCGTTTGCCGAGGTCACCAGTGCGGTTGCAGTTGATTGTTCTACCCGCAGGATCAAGATATTGCCCATATCGATCGGTGTCAGGGGCACAACCCTCCCCCCACCTTCATCCAGTGCCCCTGTTTCGTGACGATAAATACCGTAAGACTGGCCGGGTTCCACCCCGTTTTTTCGCCCCTTGTCAATGAAAACCAGGTCGTGGGTTCCGATAAGCTCCGTGCGTTTTTCAGAGGCGATGATTTTACCCTTAAAACGGGGCTTGCTTTTTCGAAGTTGAATTTCGGTAGGACCGGCCGTGTAAGGGGTCAAAAGATCGCCCCGCTCGATTTGCCGAAACGACTTGACGATTCTTGCCGTACAAAACTGACGATCCACATGACCGATTTCCAGGACACCGACGATCTTGTGTTGAATCCCGACAGGGTTATCCGTACGATCGCTTATGGGAAGGGTCCGGAAAACCGTAAGCCGGTCTCCCGTCTTAAATTCACGAGCGCTTTTGGGACGCACATAAACCAGGTCCCGTTCACTGGCCATTTCCTTGTCTGCGGTGATCTTGAAAATGATGCCCGCAGGTGGGAGCGGTTTTTTTCTGATAAACCCTACCGCGTCCATTGCGGGATAATAATACGTTGCAGGCCGGGCCTCAACTTTGGGCGTTTCGGGCTGCGGGGTACAAGGGGGCAGCGTCTTTCCCACCTGTTCAACAGCCTTGCGATCATAAATCCGAATCCGCTTGCCCGGGTAGATCCAATGCGGGTTGTGGATCTGCGTGTTTTTTCCCCAAAGGTCGGGCCACACCCAAGGAGAATCGAAGAAATGCTCACTCAAATCCCACAGGGTATCTCCCTTTTGGATGGTGTAGTAAAGGCCCGCATCAAGAGGATAAGCCCGGTTCCCGGCTTGTTGTGGAAACGCTTTTTCCGGCGGCATCCAGGCTACGCTCGTAAGCGTTATCAACCATACCGAGACAGCGATTTTGGGTATCGGCCTGATCATTTTTCTCTTTCTGCTCCTTTGTGCCTAACTCCTTTGGCCGGCTGTCTTCTCTTCGAGTCTGACGATCGTCGGTGTGATGAAGATCAAGAGCTCCGCCTTCGTCCTGACGGTTCTTCGCTGCTTGAAAAGCCAGCCCAGCACGGGAATCTTGTTCAAAAACGGTGTTCGGGCCTCATTCAGGGTGTCTTCAGAGGTGATGATCCCGCCGATCACGATCGTTTGCCCGTCGTTGACAAAGAGCTCGGTGTCCGCGGTGTTGGTGTCGATGGCCGGGTTTCCGGCAACCGTGTTGGACCAGTCCGGGGCCCCCTTTTCCGCGTGGATGATCATCCGGATGCGTTCATCTCGGGTGATCTGGGGGGTAACGCTCAATTCGATGCCCGCCTCTTCGGTTTTGATGCTGACCGTGTTGTCTTCAATGACCTGGAACGGAATCTTGGTGACCTGTTTGATGGTGGCCTGCTTGTTGTCCAGGGTCAGAATCTTCGGGGCTGAGATGGTTCGTCCCTTGCCCTGGCTTTCCATGGCCAACAATCTCAGTTCCAGGCTCAGAGTACTGCCCGCAATCCTTCCGAAGGTGAACCCAAGGCCGCTCGTGTAGCTGGCAGGCGGCAAATTGACTGCAAAGTTCGGGCTGGAGGAGGAAAACTCGCCGCCGGCCCCCCCGAAAAACCGGGTCGAACTCCCCGAACTGGTGCCGGGGGTCCCTTTGGTGTAGTCGCCTCCCCACTGGACACCCAGATCCCGGGTAAAGGAGCTGTCTGCTTCCACAATCCGGGCCTCGATCATGACCTGGCGGGTGGCGATTTCCTGAGTGGCTTCATCCAGCTTGGCAATGAGTTCCTTTTCGTTTCTCAGGGCTTGTTTTTCGTCTTGCAGGATGATCATGTTTGTGCCTTCGTCGATGGTGACCTTGCCACGACTGGATTTGACTTGATCCAGGTGGGTCTTGACGGAGGCGGCGTCCGCATAATTCAGTTTGATATATTCCGTGACCAGGGGTTCAAGCTCTTTGGCCTCTTCTTCCGCCTTTTTCCGCTGAGCCATGGCCTTTTGTTCCGCCTCCAGAGTCGAAAGCGTGGCAATTCGGACCACGTTTCCTTCCGTGACCGTGCCCAGCTTGTTCATTTTTAAGATCAGATCCAGCACCTGATCCCAGGGGACGTTGACCAGCTTGAGCGTGACCCTGCCCTTGACATCGTCGCCGATTACAAAGTTTTTTCCGCTTACCTCGTGAAGGATCCGGAAGATGTTGTGGATGTCCGCGTCCTGGAAATCAAGGGATATTTTCTCGCCTGTATAGATCTTGCCCTGTTCGGTGACCACGGGTTCTGTTTTGGCCTTCCGGGCCGGTGTGCCCATCACCGCGGCTTCGGTCTCTTGGACCGTTCGGTTCATGGCTTCAATCCAAGCGGCCTTTTCCGCTGCCGGCATCGGTCTCGGTGGTACTGAAGAGGGGTCAAAATCCATTATACAGCGGTTTTTTACCTGATAAACACGATAAGCGACCGGTTCGCGCAATTCCACGGCAATAGCTGCCGCATTGCCCATCTTTTTGGTCTGAACCGGGACAACCCGGTCCACAGCCCCGCTGAACCGGGTTGTAATCAGGGGGCGTTTCTGAAATTTCGGGATCGTCGTATTTAGGAGCTTTAACAGAAGCTTCTTGTCAGATACCTTTTGGGTTTCATACCGCACTGGCCGATCCGTTCCCACCGTGACCCGAGACTTTCCGCCGTCCAGCATTTCAAAATCGATCCGGGTAACCACAGCCGGTTTTTCCTGTTCGGCCGACCCTTCAGCCGGTTGCACCGCTTTGGCGGCCGTGGGATTCGGCTGGACCGAGGGCGTGCTGGCCTGTGTCGCAATTTTCAGCGCTGCTGGCGGTGAGGCCGTCTGTTTTGTTTCGCGGCCCTGTCGTGCCACCGGTTGTTCGGGTTTGCTAAATACCACAACGAGGTCGTCCCCGGAGCGGACAACCTTATACGTCGTATCCCGGTTCAGCCTGACTTCCACACGGGAGGCCGGCCTTTTTCTTTCCAACATGGAGGTTTGAATAGCGGAAATGACGGAGCTTTCCGGTGAATAATGTTTGCTTACGCCTTCCAAACGGGTGTCCGGAAAATAGAGTACCACGCCGAGGGGAAACTGGTGCTTGACAGCCGTATAGGTCAGAGGCTGGTTGGCATGCAGGACCACCCGTGCGGTGTTGTTGTCTTCGGAAACGTCAACCTTAACGATCGCCCTGTACTGTTGTGCGGTCGCTGCCTTGGGGGGCGGTGTCACTGTTTTCGGCGCCTTGTTGTGGGCGCAACCTGCCGGCAATAAGATCCCTACCACCAACAAAACGACCATAACGAGCCATTTTCCGTCCAACGCCTTTTGACTGTTATCGTTCATCATTATTAATCCCCAACTTTCTTCTGCAGCTTCAACTCGGTCGTCTGCACCTTGGTTGAACCTGTGATGAAGTCTTCAACCTCTCCCTCAATGATGATTCTGTCTGAGAGAATCTGTTTGACGCGTTGGTAGTTTTCTCCAATATAGGTGCCTTTAGAAATGACGTACCCCTTGCCCGACGGTTCTTCTACCAGAGCCTTGTTGCCCTTCGGGCAGAGCACCACGGCCACCAGCTTCAGTTGCCCCAGCGAGATCCTTTGCAAGGGGGTCAGGGGCATGCGTTTGCGTTCAGCACGCTTTTTGACCGGTGCGATGCCCACATGCTGAGCCTCTGTGCCGAAGGGGGATTCAAAAGGGTCATGCTTTCCCCTGGGGTCATAGTAATACTCAGGCTGCCTGATCAGCCCTTCTGCAAGGGCCAAAAAGTCGGACTTTTTCGGCTGTGCCACGTCTTTTTTTTCAGGTGCCGCTGGTGTCATGGCCGGCAAGGCCGCCCCCTTTTTTGACGGGTGAGCCTGGCCCCGCTTTGATGCTGCTTTCGGGGAGGCAGACCGGACCGCAAGCCCCGAGTCGGCGGCAATCTTTTTCCGTAACCCTGCCGGCTTTTTCGGAGCTTGCGACTGCGAACCATCACCGCATCCGAATACAAGGGCGGCTACAAGGAGCATCCACAGCAGCATGAATCTTCGATTGGGTGCCGTCATCATCAGAACCCCAGGCTATTTCTTCTTTTTCTTCTTTTTCTTTCCACCTTCGACAAACCGATAGGTGGTAGCTACACACGAGGCCCTGAGCATTTTTTGGCCTTGCTTTGACCCTTTGGGGCTTTTGATACTGATGTCGGAGATATTGACGATCCTGGACAGTCGAGCGACCTTGTCGAAAAACATCGCCAGGTTATGATACCCGCCCTGCACGTCGATCTTGACCGGAATCTCTGCATAAAACCCCTTGTTGACCTCACTGCCGGGCTTGAACAACAGAAAATCCAGCCCCGAATGCCGTCCCGACTTGGAGATATCCTCTAGGAGCCGGGGGATTTCCTTTTTGTCCGGCAACAATCGTAACACCAGCCTGAACTTGCCCTTGGCTTCTTCGTATTGTTTGGTGACCTTCTTGAGATCTTTTGCGTCCGTCTTGGCCGAGGCCAATCGCATTTCGATATCTTCAAGCTCTTTTTTGCGCTCGTTGATGTGCCGGGACTTTGGGAGGTAGATGAAATACACGAACATGCCTACCAGCACCACAAACGTCCCGATACAAATGGCGACTCTTTGGACCCGGGTAAGAGCGCCAATCTTGTCAAATGGAATGCGTGAAAGAGCGTTGTTTGCCATGGGTACCTACGATGTTGCCGGTTTGCCCTGAACGGGCTGGTTGATCACGTGACACGTTATAATGAATTGCTTGAAATTTTTCCCTTTTTTGGCGGAAACCTGTTTTGATGAGACCAGGTCCACCTGCTCAAAGAGCGGCGAAGACTCCAGGCTTGTCATGAAATCAGCGATGATTTTGTTGTCTGCGGCCATGCCTGTAAGTTTCAGCGTGCCCTGCTTTTCCGACAAGGCGGTCAGCCACATTTTCTGCGGCACCACAAACCCCGTCAGGGCGTCCATAAAGCGCACGGGCCCGCTGCGGTTTGCCTCAAGCTGCACGATGATGTCCATCTTTTCTTCAAGTTTTCGCAACTCTTTTTTCATCTTCTTGACGCGTTCTCCGATGGCTTCGTATTTTGTCAGTTCCGCCTGCGCAGCCGAAATGTCTTCATCCAGGGCGGATATCTGGTGATTCATGGACAGGGTTACATAAGCCATCACACACAGGCCGAACACTGTGCACAGAAAGAAAATCGACACCTGACGCCGGATATTTTCTTTTTTTCGCGCCGCGCGGACCGGCAAAAGATTGATTTTGATCATTTGTCGTCCACTTTCCTTAAGGCAAGCCCGATGCAGATCGATGCCTGCGGGGCAACACGCTTCAAATAGTCCTTGTCGTGTTCCTTGTCGTCGATTTCCAGTACCCTGAACGGGTCAAACATTTCTACCCGAGCCGAGGTTTCGGTGGCCAGTTGTTCAAGAAAGCCGGATGTCTGAGAGGCCCCTCCGCTTAGTAGAATGCGTTCAATGGATTCGTCGGGATACGTGGAATAATAAAAGTCCATGACCCTGCGGATTTCACTGCACCAGTTCGATACATAAGAGGTGACAATGTCATGAAGCTGCTGCGGCGACACCTTGTCTGAGGCTTGGCCGAGTTTCGTTTTTTCCGCCTCCTCAAAGGGCAGGCCGAACTGATTGGCGATTTCTCGGGTGATTTCTTCCCCGCCGATAGCCACATCGCGCGTAAAAGCGGAGACATTGTCTTTAACGATATTCACGTTGAGTTTGTTGGCACCGATGTCCACCAAGGCGATGCTCTTTTCTTCTTGGAGATAGCTGTCTTCAAACACACTTTCCATGACAAAGACGTCAACGTCCACCACACAAGGATTCAGGTCAGCCATCTCAATAACGTCGATGTATTCGTTGATGACATCAGCCTTGGCGGCCACGAGCATCACATTCATCTGGCTGGGGTTGGCCTCATGGTCTCCGAGGATGTGAAAGTCGATATTGACGTCCTCGACGTCAAAAGGAATATATTGTTCCGCTTCATACTGAATGTTTTCATGAAGCTCTTCTTCGCTCATCTTGTTGACCACGATTTTTTTGATGATGACCGAATAGCCGGCAATGGACGTCGCCACATTTTGTTCCCTGGCATTGACACTGGACACCAGCCCGCGAATCGCATCCGCCACCACCTCCGGCTCCTTGATCCGGCCTTCCACAATGGCGTTTTGGGGCAGGTCCGCCATGCCAAAGCGCTTCAGGCTCCGCTGCCCCTTTTTTTCTATAATTTCAGCGAGCTTGAGCGTCCTGGAACCGATGTCCAAACCCATCAAATTGCCTTTTTTCCCAAACAACATGACATGCCTCTAGTCCGAAAACACCTTGTGTTTTTCGGATGGTTGATAGCCTAGGGCCAACAGGATCTTGCGTTTTGTCTCGAGCCGGCAATCTTTGCCTTTTTCGATCCGATCAATAGTAAGAGGAGACACTCGGGCCTTTCTTGCTAGCTCCGCCTTGCTCATCAACATGGATTCACGGATTTGTTTCAACGAGTTCTTGCCCATCGAGATTTACCTTTGTCGCAGTATCCCTGTTCGGTGTATGGTTTCAACTATTAAAAACCGACCACGTGCTTGGCTACTACAGCACGTTACTGCGCGCAAAGATGCATGATCCGGGCCAAGGTGTCAAGCAGATTACACTAAATTATACATAATTATTATTAACAACGCGGCTTACAGCTCGAAATCGCCAACTCCGGCACGGCTCCCGGGGGCTGTAGCCGGACACGATCACATGTCAGATGGCCGACGTGACGTTTTGCCTCGTTTTCAATACCCATCGTCTTTGTCGCCCGATTTCTTAAACGCGAGGCCGGCCAGGGATTCTGGTCCGAGGTCCGTCCGGCAAAACGGTCCGTCGATATTTCAAATTGGAAACCGGGCAGCTACAATTTCGTATCATGTTTGTATCACGGAGGCGGTATCGGGTTGCGGCGTCACTGCTGCGGTGTTACTGCCGGAGCAGGTCATGCCGGACGTCTGTTTACCCTGATTTGTATCATTAAGGTCTGCCCTGAGGCGTACCCGGGCGCGGTCGCACTACATGACCGTGTATCCCGGGCCGTCGCCCCCTTCCGGGCAGGTCCAGGTAATATTTTCGTATGGGTCCTTGATTTCGCATGTCTTGCAGTGAAGGCAGTTTGAAAAGTTCACCTTGAGCCGCCGTTTTCGGGTCTTTTCGTCCAGATCCATTTCATAGACGCCTCCCGGACAAAACCGTGTACAGGGAGCGCCATAGGTAGAATAACACCGGTCGACGCATAGATCCGGGTCATGGACCACCAGGTGACACGGTTGATCTTCACGGTGCTGGGTCTTGGAGAGATAAACCCCGGTCAATTTGTCCACAAAAAGCTTTCCGTCATAGTTTTGCCGTTCATCGGGCCGCCCGCTGTCGGAATCCATGCCGGCGCGAAGAGGAGAAAGGGTCTTTGAATCTTCCTTGATTGACATTTTGTCGATCAGACCCCTTCCGCCTGTCAGGACCTGCAGGGCCAGATGAATCGCTTTGGCCGGCATCTTTTTCGATACAGCCTGCGCGAAGTTTCTCCCGGCATAGATTTCTTGTTTGATCCAGCTGTTTTCAAACAAGGTTTCATACAAGTCCAGGGCGTCCCGCGTGAATCGTCCTAGGGAAAATGCCTGGATCATTGTCTCGGCCGCCAGCATCCCAGACTTCATGGCGGTATGAATCCCCTTGAGGGCGGGGCCATTCTGCATGGATGCCGCTGAACCCACCACAAGCGCACCATCGACCGCGAGCTTGGGGATGGTGTAATAGCCGCCGTTTTCCAGGGTTCTTGCGCCCTGTTCTATCACCTGCCCACCTTCGATCATCTCCATGACCAATGGGTGTCGCTTAAATCTGATGAATTGTTCATACAGGTCCATCATCGGATCTGTGTATCCCAGGCTGACCACAAGGCCCAGCGATATCCGATTTTCAGCCATTTGGTAAATGAATCCGCCACCATGGGTCGAAACTCCCAGGGGATATCCCAGGGTATGGACATCGTTAAACGGGCTGTTGGAAAAAAAGTTGTCTTTCGGCAACTGGATGACTTCCTTGATACCGGTCTCAAAGGTTTGAGGGAGTCGTCCATCAAAGAGCCCCAGTCGCTTGTTCATCTCTCGCACAAGAGATCCCTTCGCCCCTTCACCCAAAACGGTTACTTTTGCAAGGATATCAATGCCTGGCTCAAAATTGGATTTCGGCTGTCCGTCCTTGTCGCGCCCTTTGTCACCCGTACGGACCCCGGTAACCGTCGTAGCGTCTTCGGCGTAAAGGACCTCCGCCCCGGAGAATCCCGGAAAGATATTGACCCCCATCTCTTCAGCAATGCCTGCGAGCCAGTGTACCAGTTTTGAAAGGCTAATGACATGAAAGCCTTCGTTTTTCATGACCCTGGGCACAATGGGTAGCCGGTGTTGAGAACGTTGAGTCAGGATGTAAAACGCGTCGCCTCTCACCGTGGCCTCCACGGGGCAACCGGCGCTCAGGTAGTCCGGCATGAGTTCCTTGAGCGCGATGGGATTCATCACCGCCCCGCTTAAGGCATGGGAGCCGATGTCCGCTCCCTTTTCAATGAGTGCCACATCGAGGTCGAGCCCTTTTTTTTGGGCGAGTTGCATCAGGTGGATGGCGCCGGCGAGGTTGGCCGGCCCCGCCCCTACAAACAACACGTCAAATTCAATATGTTCTCTGGCGCTGGTCATGGGTTTTGATCAAAGTCTCGCAAGGCCGCTGTTTGCAGAGCGTGAAGGACGACGACCGGCTTTCACGGCATCACGGTTTTTAGATCTAAAGATGCTTGTTGCCACAACTGCAATTGACTTACGACCATTTGGTGCATACCACACAAAACCAAAAGTGCAAAGCCCAAAGCCAAAAGACGTCTTGGCTGGCCGGTGTTTGGAAAAACAATTTGACAATGCTATTCCATGGGTATAAATTATCAAACAGTGACGGAAGCGGGCATAGCTCAGCTGGTAGAGTACAAGCTTCCCAAGCTTGGTGTCGCGGGTTCGAGCCCCGTTGCCCGCTCCATTTTTTAGGCTGGAAAGAGTGCCCTTTCCCTTTTCGAGGCGATGTGTTTTCCGGTCAGGCAGCCGGCATTTGCTTCGATAAGCGGACTACGTGATAACTTGTGCCTGCGGCGTTCTGTGTGAACACTCAATAGCGATATTGAGACGAATCTGTGGTGCGGGAAACGGGCAAGCAGCCCGTTTTTTTGTTTTTTGCGGTCGGGACAGGCCATCCAGGGGGCGGGATTTGCCGGACAGGGCGGAACAGTTCAGAATGGACGTTGAACGCTTGGCCTCGCCGCTTTTAGAGGCGGAAGGCCTTGTACTGATTGATGTGGAATACCGGCGAGAACGCAATGGATGGACCTTACGACTTATTATTGACAAGCAAGATGGGGGAGTTACCTTAAAAGATTGCGCTGCGGTGAGCACGCATTTGGGGGACCTGCTGGACGCGAGGTCGGAAGGGTTGGGTCCTTATCATTTGGAAGTTTCATCTCCCGGTCTTGACCGTCCACTCACGAAGTTGAGCCATTTTGTGCATTTTGCCGGTCGGTCGGTGGTGGTTACCACCGGGTCTGGTGTGGATGGCAAGATGACCTATCACGGGGTTCTCCAGGGGGTCTCCGATGATCTGGTGCGGTTGGATACGGGGCAGGGGACCATTGGCCTAGCCTACAACGACATTGTCAAGGCACGATTAAACGGCTGATCGTGTGTAACAACGTGATGACAAGGTGTGAAAGATGATCGAAACCGATATCAAAAGGGTTATTGATCAGGTCAGTCGAGACAGAGGAATTGACCGCGAAATCCTGATCAAGACAATGGAAGAGGCGCTCAAGTCTGCAGCCAGGAAAAAATTTGGTGTCAAGGTTGATATCGAAGTCCATTATAATGAGGAACTTGGCGAACTTGAGGTTTTCCAGTTCAAAGATGTGGTCAAGGAGGTCACGGAGCCTGACTTGCAGATTAGCCTTGAAGAAGGCCGCAAACTGGATCCGGGGTGTGAGGAAGGAGACAGCCTGGGGTCCAAGATGGATGCGAGGACGTTCGGCAGGATTGCTGCCCAGTCGGCCAAGCAGGTCATCATTCAAAAAATGAAGGATGCCGAGCGGGATGTAGTCTATGAGGGCTTCATTGATCGCAAGGGGCAGATTATCAACGGGATTGTCCAAAGGATGCACCGGGGCGAAATGATCGTCAATCTCGGACGCACGGAAGGGGTGCTGCCGCCGCAGGAACAGGTTCCCCGAGAGAGCTATCGCCGGGGGGAACGGATACGGGCCTATGTGGTGGACGTGCTTAGAGAAACCCGGGGGCCCCAGATCATTCTGTCTCGAACGCATCCGCAGTTTCTCATTAATTTGTTTAAGACCGAGGTGCCTGAAATCGCGGAAGGTATTGTAGAGATCAAGGCTGCGGCGCGGGAGCCCGGCAGTCGTGCAAAGATCGCTGTCTTTTCAAACGCCTCCGACATTGACCCCGTAGGGGCCTGTGTCGGGATGAAGGGCAGTCGGGTTCAGAGTGTGGTCCAGGAACTGAGAGGGGAAAAGATCGATATCATTCCATGGCACGCCGATCCGGCGAAGTTCGTGTGCAATGCGCTGGCGCCTGCTGAAATTTCCCGGGTGGTCATGGATGAAATAACCCAGTCTATGGAAGTCATTGTCCCGGATGAACATCTGTCTGTGGCCATTGGTAAGCGCGGCCAAAACGTCCGGCTGGCGTCAAAACTGACAGGCTGGAGCATTGATGTTAAGAGCGAGAGCCAGTACAGCCATGCCATGGAGACCGGGTATCGGTCATTGCTGGAATTGCCTGGAATGGGAGAAAGTACGGCCGAGCTTTTTCGAGAGTATGGCCTGTATTCTGTCGAAGAGCTGGCCAAAGCAACAGTTGATGACCTGATTCAGATCAAGGGGATCGGAGACACAAAGGCTCATGCCCTCCTTGAGGCAGCGCGTGAAGCTGTGGAGCGCATGAAACAAGAACAAGAGGCCATGAAACAAGAACAAGAGACGTTCGGACCGGCTGAAAACCTGGAGGGTGTGGAAACACAGGCCCCGGTGAGGGCGCCAGAAGCCGTGGCAGAAGAGTCGGAGGCCGTCATTGAAGAGCCCGAGGCCGCCGCGGAAGACCCCCCGGAAGCAATTGAAGGATCGGAAACCGTCACAGAAGATCCGAATGAGCCAAACCAAACGTCGGGGCTTGAGGGCCATGACTGATTACTGAAATTTGTTGATAATGTTTAAAGAAGCCATCGGCTGCGTGTGGGATTCGATGGCGTCGCAATGTGCGGCAAGTGCAGTGCGAAGCCGTTTGAATCCGTGCGCAATCCACCGGCTCTGCCGATGAGAATAAAAAATGTTACGCCGTAGGCTTGGGGGTGTGAATGCCGAAGATCCGAGTTTATGAGCTGGCTAAACAGCTTAATACAACCAACAAAGATCTGTTGGAGAAGCTCAAGGAATTGAACGTCTCCGTCAAGAGCCACATGAGCAGTGTGGATGAACAGGTGGTTTCGTTGGTCAAAGAGGTCATGTTCGGGGGCAAATCCGAGGTCATTGTAGAAAGGCGGGTCAAAGACACCGTTATCAGAAGGCGAAGAAAGCTTGTCAAAAAACCCGTGGTGAGTGTGGAACCGTCGGTTGTGCAGGCAGACGAACAAGGGGCGTCACAGGCAGCCTCGGTTCCGGATGCTACGCAGGCGGATATTGCAGTAGCTTCTTCCCCGGAGCAGGTCCCCGATACGGCTGCGCCTCTTTCCGAAGGCCGGGCCACGGATTTAGCCCCACAGGAAATGGCTGCGGGTCAAGTTCCGGCAGAACCGGACTCAGGTGAGTCCCCTGTGATTTCTGTCGGACAAGTGGAGGCGGTCACCACACTGTCTGAGCCGGAGAAAAAGGTCAAGGGTCGGAAAAAGGCCAAAGTCAAGAAGGAACAACCGGCCAAGATTATCAAACTGCCGGAAGTTCGCCCTGATGTTGGCAGCGTGGAGGCGGCATTTGCCAGTCAAACAGGCGTGGTGGAGGCGGAAGCCGACGCGGAGGTTTCTGGCCCCCGGGCAAAAAAGGGAGGCTTGCGGGTAGTTCGCAAGGGCCGCAAGGCTGTTTCCGGAAAGCCAGTGCCGGTCGAGGCGCTTGAACAAGACAAGCGTGCGCTCAAGAAGAAGACGCCTTTTCGTAAGAAAGAGGTCTTGGACAAGGCCGACCTCTATGACAGCAAACTTCTTAGGGGCCGTAAGGGCAGGAAGGTTCGCAAAGGCAAGGTCGCCCTGAAGGGTGAAAAAACCGTCATTACCACCCCGAAAGCCATTAAACGTCGGATCAAGGTGGATGACGCGATCGTGGTGGCCGACCTGGCCAAAAGGATGGGCATCAAGGCCAGCGAGGTGATCAAGCAGCTGATGGCCCTGGGTGTTATGGCTTCGATCAATCAGGCCATTGATTTTGAGACAGCTGTTGTGGTCGCCAGTGAGTTCAACTACGAAGTGGAAAAAGCGGCCTTCGAAGAAGAAGACATTCTTCGGGCCGAAGAAGACACCCCGGAATCGTTGCGTCCCAGACCGCCGGTGGTGACCATTATGGGACATGTGGATCACGGCAAGACATCGTTGCTGGATGCGATTCGTGAAACCAATGTGATTGGGGGCGAAGCCGGAGGCATCACACAGCATATCGGTGCCTATTATGTGACCGCCAATGACAGGCAGATCGTTTTTCTGGACACGCCGGGACATGAGGCCTTTACGGCCATGCGGGCCCGGGGTGCGGAAGTAACCGATCTGGTGGTGCTGGTGGTGGCGGCTGACGACGGCGTCATGCCGCAGACCGTAGAGGCCATCAGCCATGCCAAGGCGGCCGGGGTGCCGATTCTGACTGCGGTCAACAAAATCGACAAACCGGATGCAGAACCGGACAGGGTGAAACGAGAGTTGGCCGAACAGGGCCTCACACCTGAGGATTGGGGTGGCGAGACCGTTTTTGTAAACGTGTCAGCCAAAGAAAAAATCGGCCTGAACGAACTGTTGGAGATGATTTTGCTCCAGGCGGACTTGTTGGAGCTTAAGGCCAACCCGGACAAACCGGCCAGGGGCCGGGTCGTTGAGGCCAAGTTGGACATCGGTAGGGGACCGGTGGCTACAGTGTTGGTCCAGGAAGGGACCTTGCGGGCGGGTGATGCCGTGGTGTGCGGCTTACACCATGGAAAGGTTCGGGCTATGATTGATGACCTCGGGCAACGGGTCGACGAGGCCGGCCCGTCGATTCCGGTCGAGATCCAAGGACTTTCTGGTGTTCCGGCGGCCGGTGATGAGTTTGTCGTGGTGGCTGACGAGAAGGCGGCCAAGCAGGTCAGCATGCATCGGGCTCAAAAGCAGCGTATCAAGGAATTGGCCAAGAGCAGTACATTGACTCTGGAGAAATACTACGAACGGATGCGTGACGGCCTGGTGAAGGATCTGAACCTTATTATCAGAGCGGATGTTCAGGGCTCGATCGAGGCTTTGAGTGAGGCCATTCAAAAGATTCCGTCAACAGAGGTCAAGGTCAATATCGTCCATTCGGCTACGGGTGCCATGACAGAATCCGACATCATGCTTGCCACCGTATCGGATGCCATTGTGGTCGGATTCAATGTCCGTCCAAATCCCAAAGTAAGGGACCTGGCCGCCGAACACAATGTGGACATCCGATTTTATGATGTCATCTATAATGTAGTCAACGATATCAAGATGGCCATGGTGGGGCTAATGGAGCCCACGTTTGAAGAGCACCTCGTGGGGCGGGCCGAGGTTCGCCAGACTTTTAACGTGACCAAGGTGGGCACGGTGGCGGGTTGCTATGTGACGGAAGGCAAGATCGAAAGGGGGGGCTCGGCCCGGTTGCTTCGAGACGGGGTGGTCATTCACGACGGAAAAATCGGATCTCTGCGCCGTTTTAAAGACGACGCCAAAGAAGTCCAGGCCGGATATGAATGCGGCATCGGGATTGAGGCCTACAATGACATTAAGGTCAACGATGTGATTGAGTGTTATCGAGTTGAACAGGTTGAGCCCGTACTTGGATAACCTCCTGGTGTTGCAACATGGGGCGAAGTATTCGTGGATCATGGTTGTAGGGATCGCGACAGTGGTGTTGAGGCTCCACGGCAACCATTCTCTGAAGGGCAAACGGAAAGTGGTTAAGGCGATTGTGAGTCGGTTGCAGAATTCATTTAATGTCTCCGTTGCCGAGGTTGGGGCGAATGATAGCCATCAACGCGCGGAAATCGGATTGGCGTTTGTGGGCAACGATCGCCGGGTCATCAATTCTAAGTTGGACAAGGCGGTCAACCTTGTCGAGGCCATGCAACTGGCTGAGATTATCGATACGGATATGGAGATTGTAAACCTGTGATTCGGGTCAAACGGGCCGATCGGGTCGGCTGTGTCATTCAAAAAGAGCTTTCTAACCTGCTGGCCACAAAGATTAAAGATCCCCGTCTAGACATGGTGACTATCACGGCAGTCAAGATCACCGATGATCTTCGTGCTGCCCGGGTCTATGTGAGCGTGGCGGAAGGAAAGGCACGTATGGACAGCGTTCTTTGCGGGTTCAGGAGCGCGCAGGGCTTCTTACGACGCGCCCTGGGGGGCCGTCTGGGCCTCAGATATGTGCCCACCCTGACATTCGTATATGACGAGTCTTTTGACCGCGCGGATTCGTTGAGCAGAATCTTCAAGGCCTTGAATCATGAACCGTTTGCTTTTCCGGAATAGGCGCGCAGGTGAATCCGTGCACAAACAAACCCACCGGCTCTGCCGGTGAAAATTGAAAAGGTGATGCCGTTTCCGGCGGGGTTCCCATGTGTGTGAGCCGGCATACAGTCGCCGGTGGCTGGTGCACGGATTCCAAAACAAAAGATTTTGGCTTCTTTTAAAATTATAGCATGAGCAAAAGATTGCGGGATTATCCACAAATGTTGTGGAGTGCCAAAGGTAAGAGGTTGAGGGCATGACACATACCAGAAAGCACCTTTTTAAAACCAAAATCTTTTATAAAATCAGCGAACACCGGGAGAACTTTGGTATTGAGCCCCCTTTTAGGGGCCTTCTTTATACCACCAGTTCTACTGGTGGTCGCTGATTAACAGGGCCATGAACGGCGTGGTGGCCGTGGACAAGCCGGCGGGCATGACATCGGCACAGGTGGTTGCGGTTGTCAAGAAGACCCTTAGGGCAAAAAAGGTAGGCCATGCCGGTACACTGGATCCGTTTGCCACGGGCGTGCTGGTGTGCTGCATCAACCAGGCTACCCGTCTGACACGCTTCTTAACCCAGAGCAAAAAGGTCTATGAGGCGGTTATGCGCCTGGGTGTTCAAACGGATACACAGGATCTGACAGGCCGGGTTGTGCGAGAGGCCCCAGTCGATGCAGTAAGCGATGAGAGAATCAAGGAGGTTTTTGATCACATTCGCCATATCGACAGTCAGGTTCCACCGGCCTTTTCAGCGCTGAAATATAAAGGGAAACCTTTGTACAAGCTGGCTCGGCAAGGAATTTCCGTGACCAAAGCGCCGAGGCGGATCCGGATTGAGCGTTTGCAGGTGCTCGACATTGACCTTCCTTTTGTGCGGTTCAAGGTGGTTTGTGGTCCCGGCACCTACATCAGGACTCTGAGTGCGGACATTGGAGAGGCGTTGGGCTGCGGGGGCCACCTGGTTGCGCTGCGTCGTACGGAAAGCAGTGGGTTCACCTTGAGCGACGCCGTTTCCCTGGAGGCCCTGGGAGAACTGGCCACATTGGGAAAGGCTCAAGATTGCGTGTTGTCCATGAATGATGCGTTGAGAGAAATGCAGGAGGTTCAGGTCCCATCCACCCTGGCAGAAAAGATCCGGCGAGGCGTGCCGGTCAACGAATCCGTGCTGGGGCCGGTTCAGGTCGGCACCGGGGCATGGGTGAAGGTGACCGATTCGAGCAACAACCTCCTTGCCGTACTCGACGCGGGCCAGCGTGGAGATGTGTTGCCGTATTTGTGCGTGTTTCCCTCGGCCTGTGCATGCAAAAACGGCGAGACCGACAAGGATAATGTCATGAGGATGTCATAATAAATGGATGAGAAGAGGAGGTCGCAAAAGTGGTCTTAGCAGTGAAGGAAAAAAGAGAATTGATTGATCGGTTCAAACTCCATGATTCCGATACGGGGTCCCCGGAGGTTCAGATCGCCTTACTGACTCACCGAATCAGTTACCTGAATGAGCACTTCAAGGTTCACAAAAAGGATCATCATTCCAGGCGAGGGTTGTTGAAACTGGTGGGACAGCGCAGGAGATTGCTGAATTACTTGAAGTCCAAAGACATTAATCGATATCGTACATTGATTCAGGCGCTTGGTCTGCGGAAATAGTTTCCTCTGAACCATGTTGGGGGGGTGCATTCAGGTGTAACATTGCACTCGGTTGCAGATCATGACAATTCGGTGAGTTATGAGTTATAAATTGTGAGGAGATTAGACATGGAAGTATCTTTTAAAGGGGATGTGGGTGGCAAGACACTCACGATTGAGACGGGAAAAATCGCCCGACAGGCGGGGGGCGCTGCGGTCGTGCGCTACGGGGAGACCCTGGTGCTGGTTACGGTGGTTTCTTCCAATAACGTACGAGAAGGCATCGACTTTGTGCCGCTGTCGGTGGAATACCAGGAAAAGGGCTATGCCGCCGGGAAGATTCCTGGCAACTATTTTCGTCGAGAAATCGGGCGACCCGGGGAGAAGGCCACACTAACCGCCCGGATTATTGATCGGCCGACCCGACCGTTGTTTCCAAAGAATTATCGATTTGAAACACAGATCATTGCTTCGGTGCTGTGCGTGGACAATGAGAATGACCCTGATGTCTTGGCGGTGGTGGGGGCCTCGGCGGCCCTGGAGATTTCAGATGTCCCGTTTGCCGGCCCGATCGCCTGTGTTCGAGTAGGACGCATTGACGGCCGGTTTATCGCCAACCCGACCAGACAGGAATTGGAGCAAAGCGATATCAACTTGATTGTCGCCGGTAAAAGGGATGCTGTGGTGATGGTGGAAGGCGGGGGGCTTTTCGTTAAGGAGCAAGACATGCTGGAGGCCATCTTTTTCGGCCATCAAGCCTTGCAGCCCATCCTCGATCTGCAGGTCAAGCTCAAAGAGGCCGTGGGGCGACCAAAGAGGGCTGTGCCGGCGGCCGAGCTGGACACGGTTTTGAAAGAGCGCATAGAGGCCATTGCCTGCGAACAGATTAAAGCCGCGGTTGTGATACCAAAAAAGATGGAACGCCACGAGGCGCTGGAACGCGTCAAGGCGGAAGTCGTGGATACCCTGGGTGAGGCCTATGAAGGTCGCGGCGGTGAGATCCATGATATCTTGCATGACATCGAGCGGCGCGAGATCCGAAGACTCGCCCTTGACCAAGGGCGCAGGATAGACGGCCGGAGGTTTGACGAGATCCGGCCGATCCAGTGCGAGGCCGGGGTGCTGCCCAGGACCCACGGTTCTGCGCTGTTTACTCGCGGAGAGACACAGGCGCTTGCCGTGGTGACGCTGGGTTCCACGGGCGACGAACAGCGCATTGAAACCCTGGACGGTGATGAATTCCGGCCGTTTATGCTTCATTACAACTTTCCGCCGTTTTGTGTCGGGGAGGTACGGCGCATGTCGGGGCCAAGCCGTCGAGATATCGGACATGGAGGGCTTTCCACCCGGGCGGTTGAAAAGGTGATGCCACCCAAAGAAAAGTTCGATTATACGACCCGGATTGTCTCCGAGATCCTGGAATCCAACGGGTCGTCGTCCATGGCCACGGTGTGTGCCAGCAGCCTGGCCCTGATGGATGCCGGAGTGCCAGTGAGCGGCCCGGTGGCAGGCATCGCCATGGGGCTTGTGAAAGAAGACGAGCAGGTGCTGATTCTTTCCGACATTCTGGGTGACGAAGACCATATGGGAGACATGGATTTCAAGGTGGCCGGTACGCGAGACGGCATAACAGCGCTTCAGATGGACATGAAGGTTCAAGGGCTGACCAAGTCCGTTCTTGAGCAGGCCCTTGAGCAGGCGCGGCGAGGGCGGCTGTATATCCTGGACAAGATGGACGAAGCCATCAGTCAACCACGGCCCGAGTTATCGCCCTATGCCCCAAAGATTATCACGATAAAGATTAATCCGGACAAGATCCGGGAGGTAATCGGACCCGGAGGCAAGGTGGTCAGGGCGATCCAGGCGGAGACCGATACCCAGGTAGAGATTGAAGAAGACGGCCTTGTCAAA
>JAFDGP010000008.1:22107-27735 GCA_019309245.1 Deltaproteobacteria bacterium
AATCGTGGCTCACAACGAAGAGACCGGCCTGCGGGCCAAGAAGATGGTCGAGGACATCGTACAGGAGGCCGAAGTCGGGGCGATCTATGAAGGGACTGTTCGAAAAATCGTGGATTTCGGTGCCTTTGTGGAGATCTTTCCGGGAACCGATGGCCTGGTGCATATTTCACAGCTGGATTCAAAGCGGGTTGCGAAGGTCAGCGACATTCTCAAAGAAGGGGACAAAGTCAAGGTCAAGGTTCTGGAAGTGGATCGTGACGGAAAGATTCGTTTGAGTCGCAAGGCAGCATTGGAGGACCGGCACCGTGTACGGCGGGTATAACCGAAGCATTCTGGAAAACGGCATCCGGGTGGTCACAAAAAGGATGTCGCACGCCCGTTCGGTGACCATGGGTGTATGGGTTGACGTTGGTGCTCGTGACGAAAAGCCGGAAGAAAGCGGGCTGTCTCATTTTATTGAACACATGATTTTCAAGGGGACGGAAAAACGCTCTGCCCTTCAAATCGCCAAAGAATTCGACGCAATCGGCGGACAGTGCAATGCCTTTACCAGCAAGGAAAATACCTGCTACCACGCGAAGGTGATGGACACGTGTCTGGATACCATGGTGGATTTGTTGTCGGACATCTTTTTGAACTCTGTGTTTGATCCACGCGAGGTGGAAAGGGAACGGGGGGTGATTTTTCAGGAGATACGGATGTTGGAAGATACCCCGGACGAACATGTCCATGTGCTTCTGGCTAAGGCTGCCTGGGCGAATCACCCTCTGGGCCGTTCTATCCTGGGCAGCTATGAGACCGTGGCCGCGTTTGATTCTGAGACGATCAAGGGATATTTTACCCGGGCCTATCGGACAGAGCGTATCGTGATTGCAGCTGCCGGAAATCTGGAGCATGAACGGTTTGTGGATATGGTGGCACGGTCTTTTGACGGGCCAAAAAGACAAGAGCCGTTTCCGGCGCGCACGCCGGCCGCTATGAAACGCATTGTGGAAACCCACCCCAAAGATCTGGAGCAGGTACACTTGTGCCTGGGAACTCCGGGGGTGAATGCCAGGGATCCCAGGCGTTACGCGTGTGCGGTATTGAACGTGATTCTGGGTGGGAATATGAGTTCGCGGCTGTTTCAAGAAATCAGAGAACGCCGTGGGTTGGCCTACGCCGTGTTTTCGTTCCTGTCGCTTTACTCGGATACCGGATCGTGGGGGGTTTATGTAGGAGTGGACAGAGAAAACACCGACGAGGTCTTGGATGTGATCGTACGGGAAATGAATCAAATGAAACGGGAGCCAGTGGGGGAAGAGGAGCTGTTCAATGCACGGCAATATCTCAAGGGCGGCCTGTACCTGGCGGCGGAAAGCACGGACAACCAGATGACCCGTGTCGCACAAAACGAGATCAATTTCGGCCGTCACGTTTCCTTAAAAGAGGTAGAGGAGCACATCGAGAAGGTGACGCCCGAAGACGTGCTGGAAATTGCCCGGGATATGTTCCGAGATGATGCCGTCGCTTTGACCCTGTTGGGGCCCGTGGATGAAAAGACTTCCTATGAACAACGGCTTGCCTTCTCCTGATCCGGACATGCCGAAACCAAAAAAATAGATTTATCACGTGATGTTTTCAAGGCGTCAAGCCGCAAAACACGAAAGCACAATGAGGCGATAATCTTTGTGGTCTCTGTTTTCGTGCTTCGCGGCTTATGGCCTGGAGAGCTTTGCACAACCTCCTGCCGGCAGTCAGGTCGTCTTCCCTCAAGGCGATATGATCCAGGCCGAGCCTTGCGAAGGGCCGTGCCAGTTCATCGGCATATCGCCTTTCGGCAAAACGACCTGGCTGCCGGGCGGCCGAGCGCGCAAAATGTTGCCCTGTAAGCGAGAGCAACAAGTTTTGCAAAGGTCTCGTGTTTTAAGGCTTTTTGCCACAAAAAACGACCTGACGAACCGGCTGCATATTCGGCCCGTTGAAGTTTCGTGCCCCTGCCGTGAGTCCAATGACACAAGATCCTATTGTGCGAATTACCCGAGTTCGGCCCGAAGCGGATGCGGACATCCCCCTGCCCAGCTATATGACACGCCATGCCTCGGGTATGGATATCTGTGCTGCCGTGAAACAGCCCTGTGTGATCAATGTCGGGGCGATCGCGGTGATTCCTACGGGGATTGCTGTCGCGCTTCCCGTAGGCTATGAGGCGCAGGTGCGACCGCGAAGCGGGCTGGCCTTCAAACACGGCATCGGGATTATCAACAGCCCAGGCACTATCGACGCGGACTACCGGGGAGAGATCAAGATCTCCCTGATCAACCTGGGCGACTTCCCCTACACCGTACGCCGGAAAGACCGTATCGCGCAGATGGTGATTCAGCAGGTCTGCCGGGCCCGTCTAAAGGTCGTGGAGCGGCTGGATGAGACCGAAAGAAACGACGGCGGATTCGGGCATACAGGCACATGACCACTGCGTGGCCTTGAGGGGCTTGCAGGAGAGGTTACCCTTTTAAGAAACTCAATTCAAACTGCGGCACACGCATTTTGCCGCCGTTGGATGTGCAAAAAAGCAGGGCCTCAGTCTCGAGGCCCTGCCCGGGTTTTACGGGCGAAAAGATACCCTTATTATCCCGCACTACTTTGCAATCGCTCCCAGGGCTTGAAGCTGTTTTTTGTTTAAAGGCGAGCAGAACCTGTACTGGGACCTGCCGGTCTTTTTGGTTAACGGTGCCCACCCCTGTGGGCCGAAATCCACAAACTGAAACTCGAACTTGTCCGGCACAAAGGGAATGACCCCCGTGGTATGTTGGACCTTTTTGCTGGCGGGATCCCACCGGGTCATCACGATCTTTCCGGAATTCTTAAGCTCCAGCATGCGCTTGTTCTGGTGGCAGTCCTTGCAGGTTCGGCCTTTGCGCTTGATGGTATGGCCGTGGTAGGGCCCAAAGGCCACAAAGGTCTTTCCCTCATAGACCACAGTTTGATAGGTGCCTGCTCGCACCCTTCCCCGGTCGTCATTAAGCAGGATGATATATCCCGACAGGGCCCCGGCGGCCTTTTTCTTATGCCTTTTGATCAGGGTTTCAAAATGACAATTATAGCATGTGATAACACTGTCTAGATGGCAGGCGTCGCAGGCGAACTGTTGGCCATGCTGTTTATGCTCCGCATTTGACGGCTGGTCACTATGGCAAGACTCGCACGTTACGTGCATCGCGCCGGGCGAGAACATGGTATCATAATGGTTGCCGTCTCCATGAATCTCGGCCGAGTTGTGACACTCCGAACACTGCATGCCCGCCTCAAGGTGGATGTCAGATAGTTTCAGTTTTGCTTCCATTTTTTGGCGGCCGTGACAATGCTTGCACGCCTCGGGCTGCGCGGCGGGCTTTTTCCCGGCGGCGTCTTGATGGCATTGGTCGCATGATGAGGTATGGCAATGGCCGCAGCCGGCCTTTTCATAGGCCACCCCGCAGTACGGGCCGAATCCGTCATGCTGCTCATACCACCACTTCATGCCGTTTGCCGTCCCATGCAGGCTTGTCGGCAGTGTCGCGGCCGGTCCCATGGCCTGCGCCTTTGAGGCCGACGCTGTGTTCTTGCCTTTCTGCAGTCCCTGGCATGAAGTGGCCAGGATGGCTGAAAGACCCATGGCAAGCAAGGTTTTCGTCCAATGGTTTGCTTTCATCGCTGTCCTCCTTTTACCCCGCAGTGTTTCGAGTAACCATTAGAAATAAAGGCTTTTTGGCCGGATAGTCCGCCAGTCTCCAGACCAACCTGAATATTGTTCCATACTCCCATTTTCCTGAGTCGTCAACACCGATCAACATTCTGTGAGCTAGAAAATTACAGGAAGTGAACAGCCTGCAATGCCTGATATTTTTGAGAGGTTTGCACGATCCTCTGCCGGCCGGTCGGGCCGCCTTCCCCCTCTTAAGAGACTCGATTCAAATTGCGGCCCACGCATTTAGAACAATATGCGTTCTTTGCAACGAAAACTTTAAAAGATGATCATGTGCTGTTCTCAAGCCCGAAGGGCGCAAAGCACGAAAAATTGAAAGCACGAAAAAAAACATTCAGGCTTTCGTGTTTTCTTCCTTTGCGCCCTTCGGGGATGCCGATTTTACCGGATCTGCTTTGTTGGTGGGCGCTTGAAGTACAACAATACGTCGGCACGCCCACCGCCTTGCATCTTCGGCAAACTCGGCAACTGCTGGATCTGGAAAAGGGGGGGACCAGTTGTGAACCGAAGAGGTTTCTGATATCAAAGACGATGTCATGACCGACGCCTTCAAGATTGCCATTACACCGGCCCTGATCATTGACCTGCTGTTGATCCTGACCATTGCGTGGGTTTTGGGTGGCCTGTTTTTGCGTTTCGGCCTGCCGGTGATGCTGGGAGAGCTGTTGGCTGGTGTGATCATCGGGCCTGCGGGCCTGGGCTGGATCCGGGCATCCGAGCCCCTGGCCCTCCTGGCGGAGCTGGGGATCTTCTTTGCCATGTTTTACGCGGGCATGGAAATGGATCCCAAACAGCTCGTGGAGCACCTCCGGCCCTCGGTGGTGGTCGCCCTGGGTGGTTTCATCGTCCCGTTTGGCCTTGGCTTTATGACCATCAAACTGTTCGGCGGCACCGTGTACCAGGCCCTGTTTGTGGGCATGGGCTTGTCTGTGACGGCCATTGCGGTTCAGGCCGTGGTTCTCGAAAACATGCGGATCCTGAATACCAAAATAGGCCATGTGATCATTGGGGCCGCCATTGTGGATGACATCTTATCCCTGGTTGCCCTTTCCGTCCTATTGGGGGTTGCGAAAAGCGGCACGATGGGGCTGGTGCCTCTGCTGGTGATCTTGTTGAAGGTCGCCGTGTTTTTTGCCGTGACTTTGGCGGCCGGACACTTTCTGGTCCCGGGAATCTCCCGGAGGCTGGGAGACTACCATGCCAAAGGGTTTACCTTTGCGCTGGTCGTGGCTCTGATTATGGCCTACCTGGTAGAGTTGGTCGGTCTTCACCTGATTATCGGTGCATTTCTGGCCGGTCAATTTGTGCGAAAGGAGATCATGGATGAGGCGATCTACCGAAAAATCAGGGACCGGTTTTTTGCGGCAAGCTACGGTTTCTTGACACCCATCTTTTTTGTGACCCTGTCGTTTCACCTGCGCCTTCAATGGGACTTGTCTTTTATCTTGCTTATCGCAGTGATTACCGTCATTGCCATCATTGGAAAGCTTGCGGGTTGCGGGCTGGGTGCCGTGTCCAGCGGCTACAACGCCCACCAGGCCATGATCATCGGGTTTGGGATGAACGGTCGCGGGGCCGTGGAGCTGGTGGTGGCGGCGGTGGTCATGCAGCTGAGCCAACAGCTTTTGGCCGCGCGCGTGATCACCGAGCCACTTCTAACCGAAAACCAGTTCTCCGGTCTGGTGGTGATGGCCTTTATCACCACGGTGCTGGCGCCCATCTCTTTGAAATGGGCGGTAGGAAAGGCTTGCGGAAGGGACGAAAACGAGGCCTTTTGCACCTTGTGGAAACGGGCGATTTCAGAATAACACTGGGTCTCGGTGGCCTGGGCTGGTGTCCACCGTTTCTTTCCTTTTGATCCACCTTGCTTGACTGAATCCGTGCCGGGCAAGCTGACTGCTAGA
>JAFDGP010000205.1 GCA_019309245.1 Deltaproteobacteria bacterium
GGAGAGCGCTTGTTTTTTTTCATTTTTGCGATCATCTTTTCCACTTGGCGTTGGGCCAGGGACTGCGATTCGGCCTGTGAGACCCAGATGGTGGCTTTCCCCCCGGGGCCTTTGTAATCGGCAACGAACCCCTTGACGATATCAATGGACATGCCGTGGAGTTTGTTGATGGCTTCAATCGCCTTGGTGCCGGAAAGGAGCCTGACCCGATGCAGTCCGACAATGACCGGGTCCAGAGGGGGCGGGGTCGCGGCATGGGCGACCGCCGCCAGTACGAATCCCACCAGCGCCAGTCGGTATACTACGGCTGTAATGGGCGGCCTGTGGCCTTTTAGCATTCCGATAAGGTGTTTCATGGTTCAGGCTGTTCTGGGATTTCAAGCAGGACTAGTAAGGACGTTGGGGCATCAGCCCGTAGCCATGTCACGCTCTTCAGGGTGGTCCTGAGTCGAGGTTGTGCCCGTGGCAACCACCTGCTGGGTGACCTTTTTCTTGGTTACCAACTTTTTCACGGTACCGTCTTCATATAGTCGGTATACCCAGGTTTCAGAACCAAAGTCAACCTGCATGATATCCGCCGGAAGGCTGTAGCGGACCACCGGCTGAAAATCGCTCAGACTGGCCGTTGCAGGCCAGAAAATGAGGCAGACAAGCAGGACTATTTTAGCGAAAGGCTTCATGTCTATTTTCATTCCGTTGTGATCATGCCCTGTGCCGCCGCTCAGGCGGTACCCCTTCAGGCTAGCAATGTGGGTGCCAAACGGCTTGGTCTCCAGGAATGTGCTTAAATATTAATAAGTTGTAGTATGCTGTCGGCTCTTTTTGTGCTGAAGATGTGGGAAGTTTCGGTTATCTTTTGAGAAGGGAAGGTTCCTTTTTAAGGGAAAAAAAGTGCCTTTTTGCTCCGCAAGGTGTAAAAACTGGTGGGACGAAAGGCATGCTTCGATGGCCCTGTGAAGGACGGAAAGGTTTCCCCTATCCCTCCCGTACTTGAGACCTTTTTAAAGATTGAAGGCTTTTCTCCGATCTAGACCGCCCCTGCGATCCATGCCGCTTCTGCGATCCATGCCGCTTCTGCGATCTGCCTGGCCCCTTCGTTCCGGGATGTACGTGCTATACGAGAACTGCCTTCGATCAACCCCTGACCGTCTCCCTCCGTTATCCGTCAGTCTTGTTTCCATTTGAAAAGGTCCTTTCTAAAATCCACGCGGTGTGTCGACACGTTCGGACCGATCGTACCCGCACGGGGCAATACCTGCGTCTGGAAGCCGAAAAATGCCTGCTTTTCCCGCTGGTCGTCGCCCTTATCTTGACCATTGCGTCACACGGCTGTTACACTCTTATGAAAACATCGTGCCAAGAAATGGTATTTTCTCAAATATATTGGAATAACAATAGATTGTTTGTTTTTTGGGCAAAACGGCATTCCGGGGACTGGGTAAATTAGGTGATTATTTGAGAAAACAAATGCCACAAATGGGAACTCCAGGGAATACCCCCAAGGGACAAGGGCCACAGCCCGGAAGAGCATTGGGCTACAAGAGTGGTGTCTATAAGCCGTCCCAATATTCAACCGGACAGGCAGAGGCCTTGCCTGTCGTTATGACGGGGTCGTGATCCATGAATGGGCCGTGCGCTGAAAACGAGGATCGTGTCAGCAGGGTGTTGAAACGTATTGAACAGGCGATCGACGCCCTGGAAGGCTGTGACGGCAAGCTCACTCCTGAGGGCTATAAGGCCGTACGACAGCGGGTGGGGCATTTGATGGATACCCTGTACAGGGTGGGAGACGCCCTGAGCAAGGCCACCTGACGGTCCAATTCCGAGAGCGATGGGTGTCGTTCTGAAAATTCGGGATGAGGCCGGGATGTACAAACTCTATCCAGCAAATGGGTGGCGTAGATGGGAACAGGGCAGGTATTGATGGGTGGATTGGCTAGAGCTGGAAGGCCCTTCTGCGATCCTGGCCGCTTCTGCGATCCTGGCCGCTTCGTCGGTCTTGGGTTTTTCGCCTTTCTGGGATATAGGTGCTGTAGGAAAACTGCCTCCGATCAATACCTGAACGCCTTCCACCGTTGTCTCGCGGCATCCTGGATTCCATGGCAGTGCCTCCTCAAAAATCTTGGTAACCATCCCAGGCGGGGGGCTGGTCAACAGTGCCTCCGAGCCTTGCCTCTGATCAGGGAGACCTCTACCTGATGGCCGGAGGCAGGTTTTTCAACTGGCTTGCCGCATTCGGCGCAAAGAAATACATGCTCCTCACGGCTGGTGACGCCTACCAGCCCGCCGCAATGGCGGCACCGAGCCTCAGCGGGGGCCACGCCGATCTTCATCTCGGCTCCATCGGCAACTGTGCCCTCCGACAGGATCCGAAAAGCGCCTTTCAAGTCTTCAGGCCGGATACCACAAAGCGTTCCCATCTTGACGTGCACCTTGCTCACGCAAGCCACATGGTGTTTGCGGCTTTCGTCTTCAAGGGCTCTCAGAAGCCCGGAAGCTGCAGTAACTGCGTTCATCAGCACAAACCCTTGTTGTGGTGGACGGCCACGGCCGTTCGGCCCCCGTAACGGGCCAGATTATTGTTACCAGATTCCCCCGTAGCACAAGGTATAGGCCCTGTCAACTATATGTTGAGGTTTTTTTGGGGAAAAATACAATATATGGTGGAAAGGCGGATCGTGGACAAGGCAATGGCGGCGTCCATCACGGTTTTTGGATGGACCCACGGACCGCAGGAGCGGCACGTGACCTACGGCTTACGATATGCGGGTCAACGGCCGTTGATGGCGCTTTACATTGGCTCGCAGCTCCCGGACAGCCTTGGGCTCCTTGTTGGATTTTTGTGAGCGGGCATGCCCTTTTGATTTCTTGGTTTCATCGTAGAACATCGCCCGCATGTTGAACATGGCGTCCGGGTATTCTTTGTGTTTCATGGGCAAAACCTCCGGGATTCCTGAAATCACCGTTCATCCTTTCCCGTAGGCTTTGTTTCGGAACCTTTCCGGCAATGCTGAAATGTTTTATTTTTGGTTGGAAGCTAGCCGGCTTTTTCCACCGCAACCTTGATATACTTCAGAAGAGGCGTCCCGCCCGCGCTGTCCGTGGTATTGGGCCGCATGATCCCCGGGACATTAACGCCTCCAAACTGAGGATATTTGGGATCCCCTTCAAGCCCGCGACAATGACCAAAGCCTCCGGCAGCACCCAGTACCCCTTGCTTGATGAACCAGGTCGGCCTAGCCACGACCTCTACTTCTCCCCACGGAGACCGAACACGGACCCTTTCAATGTTTCTCCACGGGAAGTACTGCCCAAGGTCAAGGCGTCCGGCCAGCTGGACCGTGATTTCCCACATCGGCCGGGTGTCATACATGGGTTTGACGACTTCCGCAAAATACCCGATGAAGGCATCGTAGAGCCAATCGGGCTTGACCTGACTCTGTTCCAACCAGGTCGCGTCAGGCAGGACCACGTCGCATAGCAGGGCCGTGTTTGACATGAAGGCGTCAATGGCTGCCTTGAATGTTAATGCCTCGATCGCCTTGGTGGTGGCTTCCTGGTTGCTCCAGGACAGGACTGGGTCACCGTAGTAAACGATCAGCCCTTTAAGCTTTCCCGCTTCCACGTCTCCCGGAAAGTGGGCCGGTGACCAGCCCGACCACATCTCAAAGATATCGAGTTTTGGGGCCTTGCCCTTGGGGGGCTTTTCCTGGCCCTCGCCCCAGGGCGAGTTGAGTTTCCTTTTGAAAGGCAGGGACGGTCCTCCCGGAGCGTCGAAAGTCCCGCACAGGCCGTTAAGGGCCTGGATTGCCGCCGTGCTGTACATGCCGTTGGGCACCTGGGCAACACCTGTCCACGACAGGGCTCCCTTGTTTTTTGCCCTGGCGAATTCCAGGGCAATACGCTCGATGGTTTCAGACGGCACCCCGCTGATGGCTGCGGCCCACTCGGGGGTTCGGGGGGTGCCGTCTTCGTCGCCCATCGCCCTTTTTTTGAATTCCTCAAACCCGTAGGTCCAGTTTTCCACGAATTCTTTGTCATAGAGGTCGTTCTTAAGAATCACGTAACACATGGCCATCGCAACGGCCCCGTCTGTGGATGGATTGATAGGTATCCACTCGGTTGCGGCTGCAGCCGTCTCGGACCTCCGGGGGTCAAAAACCACCAGTTTTGCCCCTCGCTTGAGGGCGGATTTCAACTGCGCGGTCTTGCGTTGGCCGTACGAGGTCGCAAATTCGTTCATACCGAAATGGAGAATATAGTCCGATTCCTGGTAGTTGATCCACGGTCTCTTGTCGTTAAGATTGTGTTCATTGACCATCCGGTTTGAGTTGTCGCACATGGGTCGGTGGGTGGTTTTGGGGCAACCGAGATGGTCAAAGAGCGCCTCATGGATCCAGTTCGTAAAGTCGTTTCCACGGAAATACCCCAGTGTTGCCGGTTCGATACTCTTGATTCCTTCCGCCACCTTTTGAAGCGCCTCATCCCAGGTTGCCTTTCTAAAACGGCCCTGCTCTTTGATCAGAGGGGCTTTTAGCCGATAGGCCGAATAGACGTGCTTTGGTGCGGAGCCCCCTTTTGGACAAAGCCTTCCCGCCCCTTTTGGATCTCCGGGAAGGCCTGCCGAACCGACTAGGATCCCGTCCTTGACTTTTGCCAGCATGCCGCAAAGTGCTCCACAGGTGTAACAATGGGTTGGCACCTTCTTTTCAGGTTCAGGCTCAGATGCCCCTTCGACCAGGGTGGCATAGCTGTCGTCCAGCCCCAGGGAATCCACGGCCGGCACCATTTTTCGTGTTGTCTCCTGTCCCCGTGTAAACCCGTCGATTCGCATATTTTCGCACATCAACGCACCCCGCGTAAAATTCGCGAGACCCTGGTAAAAGTCGGTTTGAGCAGCAGCGGCCAGTTGGTCGCAAAACGAGGTGACCCATTGAAGATATTTGTTTTTGAAAAAATC
>JAFDGP010000206.1 GCA_019309245.1 Deltaproteobacteria bacterium
AGTCGAGATGTTGCCGGAAGTGCTTTCCAAAATGAAAAAGATCCCCCGGGGCCGGTTGCTCTCAAGGCTTTCGGAAAAAGGGGTTGAGATCCTCACGGACGCGCGGGTCACAGCGATTGAGGAGGGCAGGGTCTGCATCACCAAAAAGGACGGGGCCTCCTGCATGCCGTCTGCGGACACAGTGATCGTCGCAGTCGCCCCCACGCCTGAAAACAGCCTGGTGGAAGCGATGCGAGGCCAAATTGCCGACGTGGTGGCCGTGGGCGACGCTGCACACCCGGGCACGATCGGCTCGGCCTTAAGAAGCGCTACCGAGGTGGCACTTGGGGTCTGATCCACCGGCGTGAGCCGAATCCCGGCCCGTGTCATAGTACGCATCATCTTTCCCGTGGGCTGAACTGAGAGTCAGCCTCCCTTGTCAGTCTGAGGCAGGAAGGCCGGATGCCTTTTAAAAAATCCCAAACCCATCCCATGTTTCGAATCGGCACATCCGGCTGGACCTACCCCCACTGGATCGACCGCTTTTACCCGCCTGAACACTCGAAGTCCCGGTGGCTGGAGTACTATGCCCAACATTTCGATACGGTTGAACTCAACGCCTCATTTTATCGTCTGCCCAAGCCGGTGACCTTTGAAAACTGGAAGGCACGAACCCCAGCGCACTTCTTATGGAGTGTAAAAGCAAGCAAATTCATCACCCACACCAAACGCCTAAAAGATCCTCAAGAACCGCTAACGCGCCTGTACCGGGCCGCAGGAGGCCTGGGAAAAAAGCTGGGTGTGGTGCTGTTCCAACTTCCGCCCAGCCTGACCTTTGATAAAGCCGTATTTCAGGATTTCTGCCAGGCATTAGACCCTCACGTACGCCACGCCCTGGAGGTGCGCCATCCGTCGTGGATCGGGGAACGGGTGCTGGGGCTCCTCGAACAGTATAATGTAGCCTTTTGTGTGGCGGACACCGCCGGGCGCTATCCCTATTGTGAGGCCGTAACAGCGGACTTTGTCTATGTGCGCCTGCATGGCTCAAAAAAACTGTACGCCTCGGATTATTCTGTTAAAGAGCTTCGCACCTGGGCTGCAAAGCTTCGCGCCTGGGGAAAACTTTCTTTTGTGTATTTTGACAACGACGCTGAGGGCTACGCAATCAAGAACGCAAGGCAGCTTAGGTCCATGTTGTCCTCAAGGAAGTCGTGAATGAAAGTTTCAGCAGACAAATCACGCATACAATAAGTACGTTATTGCGTACGCTCTGTCACAATTTATATTAGGATGTAATAACCTGGTCTGCTTCCATGGATAATTCGTAAAGATCATCCATCCAAGCAAGCGAGAGAAACAAGTTTTGTAACGGTCTTTTTGACCATGAGAAAATTGCCTGGTCTTTTCTGATCCTGGAAATCCATCAACACCGCGATTTACCGGTTCCCAGGGGCAAAGACATTACAGCGATCGGGCAAAGACCAGCGTTTGGCGGTTTATGCGGATCTGAAGGGCGGTGTTGACCAGGTCATGACCTTTCAACTGGAAAGGGAAATAGACCAGCGTGGAGACCTCTGGCTTGATCTGGATCTCACTGAGACGCGGGTACAGGAGCCCGGGCGGTTTCATGAAGGCAGCCAGGTTTATTTTCAGCGCCCCTGCTGCTTCCGTGACGGGCAGCGTAACCGGATAAAGAAATCCTTCCGGAATGGTGGGGGGCCAGTCTCCCCGGGGTTGTTCAAGGATAATCCGCCGGGAGAGACGGAGAAAATCCCGGGGCCGGACCTTAAACGCAGGAGACCAGAACATAAAGGGCTGAGTCTCCCATTTCGTTTGAATTACCCTTGGCAAATTTGCAAGTCTCGCGAAGTCCGCATAGGAGGCCAGCCGAACCCCTTGGCTCTGTGCCTGGATTCTCCAAAAAGGCAGCCAGGCCACCTCGTCATCGGTTTCTGCGGGAACATGAACGAGGGGAAGGGGGGTGAACTTTGCTTTTCCGGCCTGCCAGGCGGAATCGCAGTTTTTGCAATGTAAAACCAGTGTATCCCGGTCTCCGTCCAGGTCCCAGCCGCATGTTGGACACTGGGCGGCAATGAACCGCAGCGTCCAATCGGTATCCCCTCCGGGCAGGGCGAAGAGGTCAAAATTTAAAGGGAGTTCACCGCAGATGGGGCTGTCCAGAACGGCGTCAACGATTCCGTGGTCTACATAAAAGGGAGAATACAAGAGGCTGAGCGTGTCACCGATGAAATCCCGATGAAATACCGGTGGAGCCAGGTCCTGCTCGTATCGATTCTGGATTGCGTCCAGCACATCCTTGAAGGGCAGGGTGGGCGTGAGAAAATAGCCTTGTGTGGCGGGAGATACAAACCGAAGCTTCATGGCTTGACTCCGCAGTCCGACTGAGGCAGGAAACAAATCGCATTGCACGGCCTGGTGGCTGATATCCAAAATCCGGTAGCCGATGCCCTGGCGGGTGCACGAAAAAAAGATGCCTTTAAAGCGCCAGTAAGGGAAAAAAACAAGCGCCCGGTTGCCGGCATTGCAACAGGGCAACAGGTACCGGTAAACCCGGCTGAGCAAAAAAGACTTTACCCGGCAGAACCCACAGGAAAACAGCCGATCGGTTTCCTCTATGGTGGCGGGCGCCCCGCACTGAGGGCATTGGTAGTCAACAAGCATGTTAGAGCTTTTCGCCGCAATGGTTGCAGAAAAGCGATTCGGGCAGGTTTTCCTTTCCGCATCGGGCGCAGCGCCTGGCCCTTGGTTTTTCCTCCACCGCTCGGCCGCAACGCGAGCAGAACTTCGCGTTGGCCGTTAGGTTCTTTCCACAGTGGGGGCACTTGCCAAACACGACCTGCTGGTGCCCACAGTAGGGACAGAACCTGGCATCAACCGTAATGGTGCTGTGGCACTCGGTACACGTTGTGGTAGGTGGCCCTGAATGCGGATCTGGTGGCGCAGCGCCGGCTCCGGGTTTGGGGTCGGTTGCAAAAAACTGTGAAAACATGGCGGGCATCATGAGCCCCATGCCGAGCCCCATCCCGTCTCCCGCCGCGCCTTGGGCCTGAGAGGCCCTTTCCATGGCCATGGCCGCCTTCATCTTCATCAACTTGTTCATGTCGTCAAGCACGCCCATGCGGCTTCGGTCGTCAATGGCCTGCTGGACTTCTGCCGGGGGCGTGATGGAATTGATGTACAGGTGAGCCAAATGCAGCCCAAACCGACCGAAGTCTTCTTTCAGTTTTTCGGCCAGGGTCTCTGAGAGTTCATCATACTTGGCAGGCAGATTGAGGATGGTATCAATGGTTTCTCCCATATAATCGTTGAACCGGGAGACAATCACCTGGTTGAGGTAGGTCTCGACCTCCTCGGTAGTAAAGATCCCCTGGGTGCCCACCATGGTATTGATGAAAAGCAGGGGTTGGACCACTTGCACATTGAATATGCCGAATGCCCTGAGGCGAATCAGGCCCAGTTCGGCATCCCTGAAGGCCACGGGGTCCCGGGTTCCCCACTTGAGGTTGGTAAAGACCTTCATGTTCACCAGGTAAACCTCAGCCCGTAACGGGCTGTTGAGCGCCCAGGGCAAGGCGGCAATCTTGGTCAGCAAAGGAATGTTGGCAGTTTTTAAGGTGTGGCGGCCGGGGCCGAAGGCCTCCACGGCTTTGCCCTGATAGAAAAAGACTGCAGCCTGGCTTTCTCGAACGGTAAGCTGCGCGCCGTATTTGATCTCTCCGGACCCCTTTTCCGGGATGCGGTGTACCAGCTCTTTGCCCGTCTCATCAAACCATTCAATCACTTCCAAAAAAAACACATTGTCCTTTCCCATGGCGATTTTCTCCTTTTGTAAACGCGGATATGTGGAATCAGCGACTACCAGGAGGACTTTGGTGTTGAGGCCTCTTTCAGGGGCCGTCCCTATACCATCAGTTCCTGGTGGTCGCTGATGAATCCGTACACCGCCGGCCGGCGACCGTATGCCGGCTCACACACACGAAAAGCCACGCCGGAAACGATGTAACCTTATCTAATTCTCACCGGAAAAGCCGGTGGATTATGCACGGATTCAACCTCTTGATATAAACGGGTGAACAGGAAAAAAACTTTAAAAGATTTGCCTTAAAAGCCCGGAAAGGCCATCAAGGATGGGCAAAAATGCCGGGAGCTCTCCACTGGCATCTTCTTTTCTTTGAGACCTTTGGGAGCTCTCCGGCAAAGCCGTGGGGTTTACGGAGGATTAATTATTGTTCAATGCGCCGCACACTCGTGATCACTACCGGCTTTTCAGGCACATCCCGGTAAGGGCCCACACTGGTGGTCTTCACGCTTTTGATCTTATCCACCACGTCCATGCCCTCGACCACCTTGCCGAACACCGCATATCCGAATCCCCTCGGAGTGTTGTCCCGGTGGTTCAAAAAAGGGTTGTCCACCACATTGATAAAAAACTGAGACGTGGCGCTGTCGATCTCGGACGTTCGGGCCATGGCGATGGTGCCCCGCTCATTTTTCAGATCTGTTGAAGCTTCATTCTTGATGGGCGCGTGGGTGGGTTTGCGGTTCATGTCCGCGGTCATGCCGCCGCCCTGAATCATGAAATTGCCGATGACCCGGTGAAAAATGGTGCCGTCATAGAATTTTTCATCCACGTACTGCAAAAAATTCTTCACCGTGACAGGGGCCTTGTCTGCCCACAGGTCGATCACAATCCTTCCCTCTGAAGTCTCCATTATCACCCTGGGATGCTTGTTTTGCGTCATCTTCTTCTCCTGTGTAAAACCCGGTTGAAGTCCCAACACCGCTGCAAACGCCAATAATCCCACAAGCACTGCTTTTTCCTTCATCCGTTCCTCCTGTACAATATCTTATCCCGGTACCGGGGCTATATACGATCCCCTTATACACCGCGGCCCGCTGCGCATGCATGTGTCGCCGCGTAAAGAAACCACAAAAGAGAGCTTAAGTAAAGGTC
>JAFDGP010000207.1 GCA_019309245.1 Deltaproteobacteria bacterium
ACAGGCGTTTCCCGCCACCGTATTAGACGATGTCACAAATGGATACGTGCCGTGGTCAATATCTAAATGGGTTCCCTGAGCCCCTTCGAAAAGGACATTGTCCCCGGCCTTAATGGCGCGGTTGAGCACCACGGAGACATTGGTGACATGGGGGCGCAAGGTCCGGGCGTACGGAAGGTACTCATCGAAAATGGCTGCCTCATCCACGGGTTCGGCCTTGAGAAACGCCTCCAGATAGAAATTCTTTTCAGGCAGGATCGCAGCCACCTTTTCTCGGAACGTATGTTCATCTACAAGATCGCAGAAACGAATCCCGCGTCGGGTGGCCTTGTCCTCATAGCAGGGGCCGATGCCGCGTCCGGTGGTCCCGAGCTTGCGTTTACCCATGCTTTTTTCTCGACCGTGGTCGATCATTTTATGATACGGCATGATGACCTGCGCCCTTTCGCTGATCAGCAGGTTTTCCGGCCCCACGGCAATCCCCTTGGCCTTGAGTCCTTCGATTTCCTGAATCAAAATATCCGGGGCCACCACGAGGCCATTTCCGATAACGCAAAGCTTGTCCGGATGGAGAATTCCTGATGGTATCAGGTGACTGATGAAGGCCTCGCCGTTGACCACCATGGTATGGCCGGCATTGTTTCCACCCTGGAAGCGCACCACAACCCGGGCCTTTTGTGCGAGCACGTCCACGACTTTGCCCTTGCCTTCATCGCCCCACTGGGTGCCTATAACCACAATATTTGCCATGACAATGGACTCCTTTTCGGAAGGGATTCCCGGCGGTTTTACTGTATAGAAACGCGAACGATTACGTACCAAAAGGCAAGGCGGGTTGTCAACTACAGCCGGCGCTCCCCAAATCCGCCGCCAAAAAACGAAGATCGAATTCTTTCTTGCATCTCCGGCAAACTCGGCAACCGGTGGATCCGGGGCGCTGTTGCGGTTTTCGTTCAGGGGTTGACATTTAGCTGCGCCGCTGTTCAAAAAAGGCCTGCATCAGCCGTTTGCAGTCGTGTTCAAGGACCCCGCCTCGAACACGGATCGCATGGTTCAGCCTTGAGTCTGCCTCCAGGTGGTAGCATGAGCCTGCGCCGCCCCATTTTGGGTCCGGGGCGCCGTAGACGATTTTGCCCACCCGGGCATGGAGCAGGGCCCCCATGCACATAATGCAGGGCTCAATAGTAACATAGAGCGTGGTTCCTACAAGACGGTAATTTTCGAGCGTGTATGCGGCGGACCGAAGGGCCAGAATTTCAGCATGTGCACTCGGGTCGCAAAGGGCAATGGTCTGATTGTGAGCTCGGGCCAGCACCGCACCATCAGGATCGACCAGCACGGCCCCGACCGGCACCTCGTCTTCACCGGCTGCCAGGCGAGCCTCGACCAGGGCTAGTCTCATGTAGTCTTCGTGGGTCACCATACGGTTTTCCTCGCCACGGCTTGGCATTTTCCCGTTTGTGGTCATTGGTCATTGGCCGTGAGTCGTCATTGGAAAAACCCTTTAACCCTGATCAGTTCCCTTCATCGTGTTCGCCCAACTGTTCATAATTTACTGTCTACACGCATTGCCCTGCGCTTTTTGCCCTTTGCCTTAACCTTGACAGGACATGTCGAAAACACTATAAACACTCTACCATCATGCGCCCATAGCTCAGTGGATAGAGCGCCGGACTACGAATCCGTAGGTCGGGTGTTCGAATCACCCTGGGCGCACCAGTAATTTCAAGGACTTAGCCGATTCGGTTGGGTCCTTTTTTTATAAGGGTGCCATTTTTGCCCAAATTTTGCCCAAAATGATTTTCCTTATTCATTCGGGTTTTCCCTGCCTACCAGAATGACTATTGGACGTCTACCAAATAACCCGATCTCCCGTAACACTTATACCCGTTCTTGTCTTTGTGAGGATTCAAACGCGTTTTGTTTGTCTTTCGCCTGAATTTCTTGCCGCAGACTGAGCACTCAATGACATAGGTCGGCCCAGAGCGAGGAGCCCTTGTTCTTGGACGGCTTCGACTGGACCTTATCGGCCGAGATACAGACGTTCGATGACTGTTTGACCTACGGGCGGTTGGCGGTGCAGCAATTGGTCCCGTAGGTGTCAATTCAATAGCGTATCTAGGCACGAATGGCTCACCCTTGACCTCAGCTCCCTGGATGCGATCAACTCGGTAGGATCTCACCTCGCCCGTTTCATGCCTTATGGCAAACAATAACAGATTGCCTTCTCTAGTTCGGCGTAAGGAATACGGCTCTATCAGCCGATTGGTTCCATGATAGGCCAAGTCCACACAAAGCCGGTTAGCAGCAGCAAATCGGATTATCTCAAGCGGCACTCCTGTATGCCATGCCTGAGCCATGTTCGGAGGCTGCCACGTGTCGTCTAGCGACAGACCCATGCGGGGAACCGACGACTGCTCCGTTTTTTCCCTGACTCCATGAAGCCATTCAAATACAAGTGGTATTTCCTGCCAAAATTGCTCGAATGGAGGCAGGACGGGCAGTTGATGGGCGAGCATATTCTCCCATTCGTTTTCCAGTTCTATCCGTTCGGGTCGGTTCTCCAGCGTAGCCAACGAGGGCAACGTAACACCCTTAAACAAACATTTCTTTTCAAGAGTAGTCAAAACAAGAACACGGTCCGGTCGTAACTCATCGTGACGATACAGATGAATCACATCATATAAGTCCCTTGGACGTTCACGTTCTGCCAATGCTCTCATCTTTTCGGCAAACACTTCTTCGAAGCTGTAACACCGTACGCGTATTCCTTTTTCCGGCCTATCGGAATAGGGATGGTGAACTTCCCTCAATTGAGGATCCAGTACCAAGACCTCATCTGTGGTCAAATCCAGTTTGATGCGGGGCAAATCACCGCGCTTTTGCATCGGCCCCCGGTAGCCGATTTTCCCCTGCGCGGAAATGCCACCCCGAGGGTTCTCATACACCTCAAAACGAATCGTCTCTTTATGGATTTCGATACCGGTCGTTTCATAGACCGAATCGGCGATACCGTTAAAGACACCACTCAAGAATTTCTCATCCAGAGAATCCGTACCGGGCAGGGTAAAATCCAAATCTTCAGAGAAACGATATGTTTCAAAATAACATTTCTTCAAACAGGTCCCGCCCTTGAAGACCCACGATGAGCCAAGGTCCGGGTGACTCGATATCCCCCAAAGCACCCATCCAATAACGTAGTCTTTCTCAACGACGTTGGCGTTGAGACCGAATTCTCGAGAAAACTCCAGAATTTCCCGCTTGTCAATCAACTCAATTCTCCTTAATCCAACTGGTTGGAACCCATATTCTCCATCTGGTGATCAATCTGTCACTGCTGAGCGTCGGATCCAACTTGGCATTGCCTGCGGTGAGCATAGAGCGGCATCTTGCGATTTGGTCCGGGTACTCGGGAGCGAACCGTTCTAACAAGAACCCAAGCCGCTTGAACACTGCCCCGTTGCCCAAACGTTGGGCATAATCAATCAATAGATCCAAGTTGGTGTTTTCAGAGCGCAAGTAATTTTTGAACATGTCCGACGCGGAACGAATTCCCCCTCCAAGTGCCGGGTCGTCGAGCATGTCTAGAATCGTGCGCGTTGGATCCGATACCGATACCTTTACCTGGCCTCTCCACACGGACTTCAAACCGAACATCGCCTTTTCCGACACTGTGCGAAGAAAGAAATCTGTACCTTTTATGGTGGGTCTCCGATCCCTTGGTTTTTGCTTTGTCATGACGACAACGGTACGAAAAATCTGTTCCGTAAGTCCCCAGTACTCTGCGGCACTCCAACCACCGATATAGCACGGGGCGTAGAGCCGCTCGGCGACCAGCCACGGATCTTCAAGCACCATGTCTGCTGTCTTAGATTCCAGGGGGATAGGCACATACAGACCCCTCCGTATGCGAGAAAACCATCCCTTCTTGGCCCACCTCGCCAGCATTTTTGCCGCCTCTGTGGAAGAAATCCCTAAGATCTTGCCGGCATCCTCCACAGAGACAGTTCCCTTTGTGCCTCGGATAATGGCGCCAATCCTCTCTCGATCAGTGCTTCCCAGTCCTTCCAGCTTTTTCATGGTATATTCCATGCGTAATTTTTCACTCATTAAGCGTATTTTGCCATATACCATATACTAAAACTACCTGGAAAGCTATATTTAATGTGCTGAATTTCTTTTATTCAATGAATTTTTACATATGCGTTATACTATGCCGTTACGGCATCAACGAAGAAACAGAGCACAACTCATTGAATTTAAACCTATAATTCTTTGCTTTCCAAAAAACTATAATACCCCTTGTGGTTGAAGATGATATGATCCAGGAGCTTGATGCCCAGGGTTTCGCCTGCAGCTTTGAGTTGTTTGGTCACGGCAATGTCATCTTTGCTGGGGATGAGTCCCCCTGTGGGATGGTTGTGGGCGACGATGGCTGATGTGGCGATAAGAGAAACAGAAAGTGTCACTCAAGGTGCAATGGAGGCATTTTGGGCTGATAACAGGTGTCATTTCCTGTTTATAGTCACTGGAAATTGCGCCATAGGATTGCGGTTGGAGCTGCGTGCCCTGGCATACACCTTGTTTGCGTCTGAAAATCAGCTAGCTTCCGAATGGCCTCCAAGGCAAAAGTAAACCCTCTTAATCCAGAATCATTCTGGATAAGTCCTGGATAAATCGTGCGACTCTGACCTCAAAAAGGGAACGATAGGGTTTCTCTTGGATTCGACTTCTACTTCTTTCTTGGAGCTATCACAAATGACTCTGCAACAGCGGCCTGAACTGCAGGTATCCTCGGCTGCCCAAATAGTGGATCAGGTCTTCCGCCGATTCTGCGGTTTTTTCGCCGCTCTGAATTGCGTGAGACAAAATGGTTTGGTTCTTCTCCCGATTAGTTGGAGAAGGCCTGGTATATTTTCA
>JAFDGP010000009.1 GCA_019309245.1 Deltaproteobacteria bacterium
GGGGATGCCGATTTTACCGGATCTGCTTTGTTGGTGGGCGCTTGAAGTACAACAGTACGTCGGCACGCCCACCGCCTCGCATCTCCGGCAAACTCGGCAACCGGTGGATTTGGGACCGTTTCAGGGCTTGAGCCGGACGCAACAACTCCGCTCGAAATCATCGCCCGCAATCCCCACCGCCTCGGCTTGATGTTCCAGAACCCGGCTGATTTTAAGCTCTCCCGCCTTGGGACCGGCCATCAGGTACACACGGCCCGCGAATCCCTGCACAGGGTCCGCCATCTTGAACACCTCCAACACATCCCCCTGCGCAAGCCCGACATCTTTTCCGGCTGAAACAATACATGTCCCCTTCGTGCACCTGACCACGAACCCGCTCCAGGGAATGGCTGACAGCCGGTCGCAAACCGCATCCGCCATCTTCGGTATGACTTCGACAAGCAATGGCCGCACGTACTGGCCGGCCTCAACCCCAGGGCCCTGGTCCTCCCAGGCCATGTCCGTCAGATCCAGCTCCTGTTCAAACACCTCGTCCATCATTGTAGCCGTCGTTTCCACATCGTACACGCGCACTCGAAAGGCGGCACGCAGCACAGGGACCAGGTCTCGAAACCCCCATATCCCCCGCTTTTCCTTGTCCACGTGCATGTCCACCACCCCGGTCTCCAGCACCGCGTTCACCCCGTGGATCCGGCCGGCCTGGGCCAGCGCCAGATTATCCAGCTCACCGGAGGTGAGGCGTGGGACAGCCTCCAGGGCACTGCGCACCTGTTGCGACCCTATGACCTTCACGGCATCACAATCCTCGGCCAAGGCCACTTCCAGGGCCGAAGCCGCGGCCCCCGCCAGATCGGCCCCACCGGGGTCCAAACGGCGGGCTGCGGACAAGACCACGATCTTTTTTTTCAAACGCGGCTCGTCGCCCATGATGTCGTCGGCGATTTTTTTCGTGGTCGCACAGCCAGCCGTGACCACCCACACCAACAAGACAATCCCCAGGATCAGCCGGGCCTTAGCACGTCGGCACGCCCACCGCCTTGCATCTCCGACAAACCCGGCAACCGGTGGATCCGAGGGGACCATCATCCTTGGGCGCCCCTGCATTCTTTTTTTATGATGACTGTTTCGCACCGTATGTCACCTGCACCCTTGTGGTAATGCCTCCACGAGGCGTAAACACCCCTGTCACTTCCAAAAACTTGGGATCCAGAACCGCGACCAGATCGTCCAGAACCCGGTTGACCACGTGCTCATAGAAGATCCCGACACCACGGTACTGCATCAGATAGTATTTCAGGGACTTGAGTTCCACGATCCTTTCTTTGGGCACGTAGCGGATCGTGAGCAACCCAAAGTCCGGAAGCCCGGAGATAGGGCATACTGATGTAAATTCAGGCTGTTCGATCTTGATCTCAATGTCTCGGCGTGCCTTATAGGCGTAGTCAAGCACCTCAAGCACGTCCTTTTTCACCTGATCGGGCGGCTTAATGCTGTCAAACAGCTTGTTTGCCATATCCGATACGTTCATGGCGGCTCCTTTGAAGGGTACACAGATAGAAGATGGGGGTGTCCAGCAGGGCGATCAACACCTTGACCAGATACTGGCCCACAATCATTTTTTCAAGGTCAGGCACCGTGCCCCAAAAGGCCAGGCTGATAAAGATCACGGTATCGACCAGTTGGCTGACAATGGTGGACACATTGTTCCGCAGCCATTTGAATCGCCCCCCGGTCAACCGTCTGAGAAAATGAAACGCCCAGACATCGTGCTGCTGTGAGCACACATAGGCCGCCAGCGAGGCCAGTACAATTCGCCTGTTGGGCCCCAGGAGCACCTCATAGGCGGTCTGCTTCTCAGTCATGAACGGGGCCACCGGCAACAGCATGCCCGCGTAGATAATCACCATGGCAAAAACCGACGCCAGAAAACCGTACCAGACGGTGCGGTTGGCCTCTTGCTTGCCGTAGAGTTCCCCGATGATATCCGTGACCAGAAACGTAAACGGATACACGATAATGGCCGCAGGCACCACCAGACCCCCAACCAGCACCACCTTAGATGCAATGATATTGGAAACCACCAGGGCCGCAATAAAAAGCGACTGCAATATGCCGAGCTTTTTTAGGGTCATCCTTGCCTCAAATCAGAACCTTCACGCGTCGAGACCTTTGCAAAACTCGTTGCTCTAGCTTACAGGGCCGCATTTTGCGCACCCAGCCGCTAGGCAGTGGGTTGTGCAAAGCGCTGGCGTCGGGGCACCCTATAGCACAATTTGCAGATCAAAGCGCTTGAAAAATGACGGCTTCGTAAAGGTCTCGCACTCTGGGCTGCGGGCCGTTCAAGGCGTACGCCACAAAACGAACAGAACCGGCGTCTGAAAGGGACCCCAACACCACGGTTCTTCTGGTAGCCGCTGATTTACGGAGTCCGAGGCCGGACGTGTTTGGCGCGGATGCCCCAAACGAAAAGTTTCACCCACTCGAACCCGAACAGCATCAGGGAGACCTCGTTGGTTTCGATTTTTTTGAGCACGTCCTTTTTCACCTTGAACCTTTTTAAAAACGTACTCCTGAAGACAAACTCCCGAAACCTGTCCAGGTTGTATGTCGCCATCAGCGCCATTCTACCCTTTTGCCCGGACGCCCCCTCAGGCCCCCAGGGATCATTCTGGAAAAGCGCTTTAAGCTCGGCCCAGCAGCGCGTCATGCGGTGGTATTCAACGGCCTCCTGGTCCTGTTCCCAGCTCGATGCGGTCCACCGGTCGGTTTCTTTCCGGCCCAGGCAGAAATCAGGGGGCCGGAAAAAATAGACGTCCCTGGCGGCCCCCCGCGGGCCTTCAAACAGAATCCCCTGTTCCAGAGGAAAGGTGCGGCAGGTGTCCGGCCGGTCCGGGTAGACCGAACACCCCTGTTTTGTGAGAAAGGGACAGGTCTTGTCCTCATCTTCCGACATCGAAAGCAACACATCCGGAAAGGAATTGCCCTGGCGCAGGACCATTTCTGTGTGCTGTTCCAAAAAACGGTCGGAACGCATCCCCAGACAATTTTTGAGCCTCAATACATCATAGGGATACAAAAATAAGGTCAGGTTCCTGCAGCATCGGGTAAAACAGGAAAGGCCCCGGTGACAGCGGAAGCAGAAGATTTCGTCCTCACGAAGCGCCCTTGAAAGCAGGTCTTGCTGCTGTTTCTCATCAATATATTTCATTGCCTGAAGTGCGAACAAATGATACAGATTGAAAATACACGAACTTTTTATCACGAACACATGAAAAAGAGAAACGGAGTCTGGATGTCTTGACACCGAAAACCGTCGCTTTCAGGAAAGACGCTCGAAACGTGTTCTTTCACATCCTGACCCGCTGTAATTTCCGCTGCCGCCATTGTTACATCAATCCCCGGGAGCACGGAACAAAAACCCTTCCGGTTTCCACCGTCGAAACCTGGCTCCGGGTGCTCCACAAGCCCGGCAAGGCGTCCAACCTGATTCTGATCGGCGGAGAGCCCACCCTGCATCAAGACCTACCTCGGATGATCCGCTGCGCCCGCCGCCTGGGCTATGCTTCCATCACGGTGGACACAAACGGGACCTTTTGTCACGGCATCCTGGACAAGACCTCCCCTGATGATCTGGACTACTTCAGCGTCGGCCTCGACGGTTCGAGTGCCGAGGTCAACGATCGAATCCGGGGGAAAAACGCCTTTAAGCGAGCTGTCTCCGGCATGGAAAAGGCCATTAAAAAGGGCTTCCGGCTGAGCCTGATCTACACAGTGAGCCGGATGAATATCTTTGACCTGAAAAACATGCCGAACCTCTTGACGGCCCTGGGAATCAACCGCTTCTTCATTCAGGTAGTCGGTATCCGGGGCAGGTCCGCCCAGGTTGGCGCGCCATCACTTCAGGTCACCCGCCGCCAATGGGCCTCAGTGGTTCCCAGGGTAGCCCGCCGGGCTGCCGGGCTGGGAATTCAGGTAACGTACCCGAAGGTCTTTCTCAAACCCGGGGAACGCTTTGAGTGTGCCGGCCTGGTGGCGGACAATTATTTTGTGTTCCCGAACGGCAGGGTCTACCGCTGCCCGCTTTGTGAAGATTTTCCGCTCCACAGCCTGGCTTTCAACAAGGATAAACTGGAGCCGCGGCCCCCTGTGAACGAAAGCCAACTCTTCCAGCTCACCATTTCCGAAGGATGCGTGATGAACAAGTTGGTCCAGCCCGGAAATCTGGACTATGATACCCGGGGAAGGCCCAGATACCAGGTCGCTTGCTGCCTGTTGAAAGAAGAAATTCATCCTCAAAAAACATAACCCTGTCGCGAGCCGGGGGAAAGTCAGTACGTCCTATGCCAAGGAGGTTACCATGCCTGACACGATAAAGCCCTACGAGATGATTACTGATTTTGTGACCGGGGATAAAATCCCGAATATCGGCGCCGAAGAAAACCGCCAGCGCGTGGAGCGGTTTCTTGTGGAAAAGAAAGGATACCGGAAATCCGAGATCGAGGTAGGTGTGCCGATACATCTGGAAGTCAGCGGCGAGCCCTATCGTTCCACGGTGGATCTGGTCATACGGTTGCAAGGCAAACGGCTCATGGTCATCAAATGCGTGGCAGGCTCCATGGGATCCCGACACCGGGAGACCCTGGCCGCAGCCCGGCTTCTGGATGCCTACCAGATCCCTTTTGCGGTGGTCAGTGACGGCAAGTCCGCACACCTGTTGGACACCGCTACCGGTGACATCATCGCCGAGGAGATCGATGCCCTGCCCTCCAGAGACGAGGCGCTTGAAAAGCTCGACGGGCTGCGGTTTGAGCCCTTTCCCGAGTCCAAGGCGGATCGGGAAAAAATCATCTTCCGTTCCTATGATGAAATGAACGTTAACGTCGCTAGAACGCTTCAGTCCGGGCCCGAAGAGGCCTCCTGATAGCTGCCCCTACGTGCGGTAGTCTGCATTGATCTTCACGTAGTCAATGGAGAGGTCACAGGTATGAACCACAAACCCGGCTCGGCCCACACCCAAATCAATCACGATGCAAAACTGCTTTTGCTTCAGGACGTTCGAGGCCATTTCTTCAGCCTCCGGGCCAAGCCCTTGGCCCCTCGCCACTACCCGGACGTTGTCAAAAAAGACATCCACCGCTTCCGCGTCCACCGCCGCCCCGGAACGGCCCACCGCCGCCATGATACGGCCCCAGTTCGCATCCTGCCCGTAAAGCGCAGTCTTGACCAGGGGAGATTCAGCGACCGCGTATGCCACCGCCCTGGCATCCTCCCGGTTTTGCGCCCCCCTCACTGAAATCTTGACCGATTTGGTAGCGCCTTCCGCGTCTTCAACAATCTGAAGCGCCAGGCTCATGAGCATTTCGTCCAGGACCTGTTGAAAGGCGGATGCACAGCCCGGCCCCTCCAGGCTCAAGCCGCTGAGCCCGTTGGCCAGCACCAAGACCGTGTCATTGGTGCTCGTGTCTCCGTCTACTGTAATCGTGTTGAACGATTTCGCCACTGCATCCGTTAAGGCCCTCTGGAGCGGCCCGGCAGGTCCTCCCATATCGGTGCACACCACACACAGCATAGTGGCCATGTCCGGCCGGATCATGCCCGCTCCTTTCGCCACCGCCGTGACCGAAAAAGCCTTGCCGTCTGCCTCTGCGCGTCTTGAGACGATCTTGGCAAATGTATCGGTGGTCATGATCGCCTCGGCCACCTCGAAAAATCCGTCCGGACGAAGCCCGCCGGCCAGTTTGGGCACTGCGGTCTCAATGGCATCCATGTTCAGGGGAACACCGATCACACCGGTGGAAAGTGCCAGCACCAGGGTCTCGTCGACCCCGAGGGCCTGTGCCGCCAAACGGGTCGTGTTTTCGGCATCTTGTAAACCCCGTTTTCCCGTACATGCGTTGGCGTTTCCGCTGTTGGCCACCACGGCCTGCGCACGACCGCGTGCGATCCGCTCCCTGTCCAGAAGCACCGGAGCCGCCGGGACCCGGTTCCTGGTAAATACACCGGCCGCACAGGCGGGGACCTCGGAAAAAATCAGGGCAAGGTCCTTTCTGTCGCGTTTCTTAATGCCAGCGGAAACCGCCCCGGCCAAAAAGCCCGGAACCCTGGAAATTGCAGATCTGTTCATATCAAAGCCTTTTTGAGGAACAATACTCCGGCCTGGACCGAACGCCTCAGGATCTGCCGCAACACTTCTTATATTTTTTCCCACTCCCGCACGGGCACGGGGCATTGCGACCAATCTTTTTCGTAGTACGCCGCACCGGGGTGGTTGCACTGTCGCCGCCATGGGAAAAGGTCATCTTGGCCTGCTTGGCCTTCTCTTTGGCTGCAATCTCTTCAGGCCGAGCAATCTGAATCCGAAACAGGAAGCGAACGGTTTCTTCCTTGATCCGTTCCACCATTTCGGCAAACATTTCAAAGCCTTCCCGTTTGTAGACCACCAGGGGGTCTTCCTGCCCGTAGCCGCGCAGGCCGATACCCTCCTTGAGATGATCCATAGCCAGGAGGTGTTCCTTCCACAGGTTGTCCACCACTTGCAGAACCACCACGCGCTCCAGGTTTCTGAACTCTTCGGCGCCAAAGGCGGCCTCCCGCTCCTCATAGAGCTTCATGGCGGCCTGTGTAACAAAATCCGAAAGGCCTTCCGCCGTCAGCCCCTCCTGGGTCTTTCGGTCAATTCTAAGACGAAGGCCAAACTGGTGAAACACGGCATCCCGCAGTCCCTTCATGTCCCACTCATCCGGCAGGACGTCGGTCTCGGCGAAGTCGTCGGCTATCTTTCCGGCCAGCTCGGCAATCATGGCCTCAATGGTCGGACGAAGGCTTTCTCCACTCAAGGCCTCCCGACGTTGCGCATAGATCACCTCCCGCTGCTGGTTCATGACATCGTCATACTCGATCAGATGTTTGCGGATGTCGAAATTGTGTCCCTCGACCTTGCGCTGAGCGTTTTCTATGGCCTTGCTGATCATCCTGTGCTCAATGGGCTCGCCTTCCTCCATGCCCAACCGCTCCATGATGGAAGACATGCGTTCTCCGCCGAAGATCCGAAGCAGATCGTCCTCCAGAGACAAGTAAAACCTCGAAGACCCCGGGTCACCCTGCCGACCCGACCGGCCCCGTAGCTGGTTGTCGATCCGGCGACTTTCGTGCCGTTCCGTGCCGATGATATGAAGCCCTCCCAGCTCCTTGACCCCTTCGCCCAGGACGATGTCGGTGCCGCGGCCGGCCATGTTCGTGGAGATGGTCACCCGGCCCTTCTGCCCGGCCTTGGCCACGATCTCGGCCTCTCTTTCGTGGTGCTTGGCATTGAGGACCTCGTGCTTGATCTTCGCCTTGGCAAGCATCCGGCTCAACTTTTCCGACTTGTCAATCGAAATCGTGCCCACTAGAATGGGCTGGCCGGTCTTATGGAGCCTCTTGATCTCCTCCACCACAGCCCGGAATTTTTCCGCCTCGGTCTTGTAGATTACATCAGGATAGTCCTTTCTGATCATCGGTTCGTTGGTCGGGATGACGATCACATCCAGGTCATAAATCTTTTTGAATTCGGCCGCCTCGGTATCGGCCGTACCTGTCATGCCGGCCAGCTTTTCATACATCCTGAAATAGTTTTGAAAGGTCACCGTGGCCAGGGTCTGATTCTCTTCCGCCACCTTGACCCCTTCCTTGGCCTCCACGGCCTGGTGCAAGCCGTCGCTCCACCGGCGGCCGGGCATCATGCGGCCCGTAAACTCATCCACGATGATGACTTGCCCGTCTTTGACCACGTACTGCACATCCTTGTCGAACAGCCAGTAGGCCTTGATCAGTTGTCTGGTAACATGGAACCGCTCGGAAGCCTCCCGGTAAGAGGCTTCAGCCTTTTGGCGCTGAATCCTTTTTTCCATGCTGGAAAGGGTCTCGTCTTCATCGATCCTTTGCAGCGCCTCATCAAGGTCCGGCACGATATAGTCGTCGGCCTGGCCGCCATAGATAAGCTGCAGGCCCTTTTCTGTCAGGTCCGCGATATTGCTGCTTTCTTCGATCACGCAGAACAAAGACTGGTCCAGTTCGGGCAGCAGTTTTTGCGTGGACAGCTGGCCCTCAAGCCGCTCCAGCCGTTTTTTTAGCCCGGGACGTTTGGCGATCATGTCCAGAAATCTCGGGTTTTTCGGATCGCCCCGCTTGACTTTCAACAACAACTCCAGGGTGACCTCCTCGTCGTCTCCGGCTTCGAGCCGTTGCATGGCCTCATCAAGCAGGCTGTTGATCAAGCGATCCTGATGCCGTTTCAGCTTGATCACCTTGGGCTTCATCTCGTCATACAACTGATCCGTGCTCTGCTCCACGGGTCCGGAAATAATCAGGGGCGTTCTGGCCTCGTCTATGAGAATACTGTCCACTTCGTCAACGATCGCGTAATAGGGATCACGTTGCACCATCGACTCAATCGAAAACTTCATGTTGTCTCTGAGATAGTCGAAACCGAACTCGTTATTCGTCCCGTACGTAATGTCCGACGCGTAGGCCTCCTTGCGCTCCCGGTCGTCGAGGCCGTGAACGATGGTGCCTACGCTGAGGCCGAGAAACCGATAGACCGCCCCCATCCATTCGGTGTCGCGCCTGGCCAGATAATCGTTCACGGTCACCACGTGCACCCCGCGGCCGGTCAGGGCATTCAGGTAGGCCGGAAGTGTGGCCGCCAGGGTCTTTCCTTCACCGGTCTTCATCTCCGCGATTTTACCCTGGTGAAGCACAATGCCGCCGATGAGTTGCACATCGAAATGGCGCATGGAAAGGGTGCGAACCGAGGCCTCCCGAACCACGGCGAAGGCCTCGGGCAAAAGCTCATCCAGGCTCGCTCCCTGATCGATCTGTTGCCGGAATTGCAAGGTTTTCGCTTTGAGCTCCTGATCGCTTAAGGCCTGTACTTGCGGCTCCAGCCGGTTGATCTCATCCACCAAAGGCTGAAGTTTCCGAAGCTCTCGCTCATTCTTGCTCCCGAAGACCTTCTGTAATACCTTTCCGATCATATTCGGACACTCTTCCTCTTATCCTTTTGGATGGCGGCATCATCTTATACCAAGCGCCCTTTGGCAAGTAAAGATCCCGATCCCGGATCCACCGCCTTGCATCTTGGGGCAAACTCGGAAACCGGCGGATCCGGGCGGGCGGGTCCGGGTGGCCGGGCTTTGAGTTATCCATGAAAGCAGTGAGTTTCCAATTCAGAAAACAAAAGATTTTGGCTTTGTTTTTGGATCATACAGAGCAATGGTGCAGGGCTATCCAGACACGTTGCCGAACGCAAGGAGTAAGGAGTTGACGACATGATCTATGCGGGAAAGGATATTTCCAAAGCCAAAATCTTTTATGTCATCAGTGACCATCAGGAGAACGTTGGTGTTAGGGCACTTTTGAGGGGCCGTTGTCATACTACCGGTTCTCCTGGTGGTCGCTGATTGGAAACTAGTTGAGGATGTACTTGAGGGGATTGACCGGTAGGCCGTTCACGTGCACTTCATAATGCAGATGTGGCGCCGTGCTTCGACCCGAATTGCCCACCAGTCCGATCTTGTCGCCACGTTTGACATGGGTGCCCCGTCTGACCAGCCACTTTTTCAAATGCCCGAACCGGGTCACCTTCCCGTAGCCGTGGTCGATCACAACCAGATTACCCAACCCACCTTTTCTGCCCACAAACGTTACGACGCCGTCGGCCGGCGCCACCACAGGGGTTCCTTCCCGGGTGGCAATATCCAGTCCGCGATGAAACTCTCTTCGCCCGGTAAATGGCGAGGTCCGATATCCGAAGCCGGAGGAAATCCAGCCGGTGGTGGGGCGAATCGAAGGCGTTGAAGCCAGAAGTGATTTCTGATCCTGCAAATAGTCGCGCAGTTCTCCAAAGGACTTCTGTTGAACCACAGCCGCTTCGTCAAGCTGCTCCAGGCGGGCGTGAATGGCCCGGATGACTCGGCTGTAGTCCTCGGTCAACGGGGGAAGCTCTTCCAGGTCTTCATCCGAGGTGCCGCCGATACCAAAAATCGCGTCCTGGCCAGCCGGGGCTTCCACATTGGCGATCACGCGCAATTTTTTCTCAAAATCGTGCAGGTCCTGCATCTCCGCGTTCAAGGCCCGTACCTTCTGGGCATACGTCCGGATCTGGGCCCGCTGGCTGGCGACTTCCCGGGCCAGGCTCCGCACTGAGGGCATGTTGTGTTTCAGGCTGCAATAGTCGTACAGGACAAACCCCAGCACCACCACGCCGGCAACCATCAAGGACGCCACCACGCAAAGCAATGTCCTGGAACACTTGATCTGCTTTACATTGGATGTGTTTTCCGGAACAATGAGGAAGGTCAGTTTCTTGTCAGCCAAACCACTTGCCTCCCGTGCTCATGGTCTGAAAGGAGCCAAAAGCGTAGATTTACAATTTTGCGCGTAGTTACCAAAGGTTAATCTGTTCTGTCAACCTTTTTGTGCCTCACACGCCGTTTGTCAATACCGAAGCCCCGCCACTTGGCGGCCTGCCGGGCCTCTTCCCGGACGTACCGTGCCGGCATCTGTCGTCACACAGGGCGTTAACCAAGCAATCATCGTGCCAGAAACCGGGAAGACAACCGCCGCCATTGATTCCCGTATCGGCAGATTCACGCCAAAGCATGAATGTCCGGCTGATCATCAGATCCCGGAGCCCTCAAGCGTTTTCAACATCGCGATCTCATCGCAGTTCGGAAACTTCACACAGCGGATACAGTCAGCCCAAATTTTTTGTGGTAACGAAGCCTTATCGACCTCGCTGAAGCCGAGTTTGCCGAAAAACTCGGGGCGGTACGTCAGGGTAAACACGCGCCCGACCCCCAGATCCCGCGCCTCAGCCAGGGCGTGGTTCACCAGGGCGGTGCCGATTCCCCGGTGCCGGCGGCCTTCGTCAACGCCCAGGGAACGAATTTCCGCCAAATCCTCCCAACAAACATGAAGCGCACACATGCCAACCACCGGTCCTGCCGGACCCTCTTCAAACACGGAAAAATCACGAAGGTGATCGTAGATGTCGCTCAAAGGGCGCGCAAGCAGTTCTCCCCGGTCGGCGTGCACGCTTAACAACCGGTGGAGCGCCCTGACGTCACGGATGGATGCCTTTCGGATCATAACCGCCTGCCATCACTCCCCGGGGCCCCGGGGAGGGCATGGCCCTTTTCGGGTTCCACGGGTTCATCTGAGGACAGATTGGCTTTTCTACGTTTTTTTTGTAAAAACATAATATAATACAAAATCAGTATCGGATACGGAAGAAATGCGCCTTGAAAGTCCCCCTGAAAGAGGCAAACCGTAGAATAGCCCACGCACAAGAGTACAAACAGAATTTGAGCCCATACCAACGCCCGCATGGCACAATCCCTTCAGGGCGCCCCGGCCCGAAATCCAGCAAACGAGCTCCCGAGATCATCCCTTGTCGCCCTTATAGTATAATCCATCGGAAAGGCCAACCCTTCCCGGCTCCCCGGATCCACCGGTTGCGGAGATTGGCAGGAAGTCCTCAGGAAAAATTCGTATCTTTGCTGACAGGTTTGTATTTCAGGGAGGATGAAACGCATTGTAAACCGGCCCGATTCGTGCAGGCTTTACCTGAAATCCTGCCGGGCATGCCCGGCACGAGGGCCGGTTCGGCCCCCAGGCAGGCAACTGAAAACAGGTGGTTGCCCACACACCCTTTCATGGTATAAGAAAGCACACTCCGTCTTGACGGGACCCCATGATGAAGCAGGAGAAACAGGGCATGAGACAGGTATTAATGATCGCAGCCGTACTCAGCGTCCTTGGCCTGGTCGGGGCCAACACCGGCCATGCTCATGGACAATTCACGAACACCACGGGAAGGCCCCTTCGAATTCTGGACCTCAACGACATCCACGGCAAGCCGTTCGCCCGGCTGGTTATGACCGGGGAGAAGATGACCATCAACCATTACAACTATCCCGAAAGCGGGGCGGGATACTATGAGGCCCTGCCGGGACACGATTATTTCATCCCCTTTACATCATCAGGCGTGCTGGGAGGCCTCCATGTGGACAAGGTCGCCTGGGACGATGCCGGAAAGACGATCGCCATCGAAGGGCTTCGACCCTTTTTTGATGGCGCGGAAAAGATACGGATCACTTCGGATGTCCGAGCCCCCAAGATTCAAGACGGCATCCTTTACCTTAAACTGGCCGGGCACGGAAATCAGGAATACGGATTCAAGATCGTCTTTGGCTTGGGGGTCTCCATCACCCCGCCTTTGAATCAGGCCCCCTGACCCGACCGGACCGGCATCTGACGGGTCGTCCGAAGTCGCGCTCCGGCGTCCGGGATTGAAGGAGGATGAAACGCGATGAAACTGGCCATAAGCGGAAAGGGGGGGGTCGGCAAGACCACCTTTGCCGCCCTGCTTATCAAGGCCCTAAACGATATGGGAAAGCGGATCCTGGCCATCGATGCCGACCCGGATGCAAACCTGGCCGTGGCCTTGGATGTTTCGGATCCGGAATCCGTGGTGCCGATTGCCGACATGAAGGACCTGATTCGCGAGCGTACCGGGGCGGACCCGGAGACGGTCGGCGCTTTTTTCAAATTGAACCCCAAGGTAGACGATTTGCCTGAGCGCTGTTCCATGGACATTGACCGTATCAAGTTCATGAGGCTCGGTGGCGTGAAGAAGGGAGGCGGTGGGTGCATCTGCCCATCGTCCACGTTACTCAGGGCCCTGGTGAGCCATATCCTGCTGGCACGCGATGAGGTGGTTGTCATGGATATGGAGGCCGGCATTGAACATCTGGCCCGCGGCACGGCATCCGCCGTCGACAAGTTGATTGTGGTCGTGGAACCGGGACGAAGGAGTGTGGAAACCGCAAGGCATATCAAAAAACTGGCGTCTGAGATCGGGTTGCGTCGTGTCTTTTTGCTGGGAAATAAAATTCGTAACCCACAAGACCGTGAATTTCTAGAAAAATATGTTACCGAATTCGAATGGCTTGGGTTTCTTCCCTATGATGACACCATCATCCGGTGCGACCTGGAGGGCCGATCTCCCTACAGTGTCGATACCCTGGCCAAAGACCGCGTAAGGGCCCTGGCAGAGGCCTTGCTTCAACACGATGGCAACCCCGCACGGCCGTACCCCGCCGAGAACGAACAGGTTCATACGCATGAGCACAGGCACGGCGCACGGGTTCATACCCATCGGCATGCGCACAGGCACACCCACGTGAGCAAACCCTCGCCGTCCGGCCCGCGCCATGGACACGACCACGACCATGGCTGAGACGTCTGCCCGGGCCGGCGGAAACGGGCCGTGGGGCGGCTGATGTGGGCCTTTTTGGCACTATCCATGCAGAGTTCAAACTGTTCGTAAAGCATTGTTGTCAAGATGCAGGATTCCGAAGTGTCCGAACCTGATGATTTCCATAACGATCTCGGCATCCTGTAGAAAAAGAGATCGTGCCGACCGGGCCGCAATACGTGGAACGTTCACATGTCAATGTGGCTCAACCGCTGATGATCTTAGGAAAAAAGGGAGAATATTCGGTGCAAGATCTTAAGAAACGCCTCATGTCGCGGCCGGTTCAGGCCTGTGCCGCGTGCAGGATCGACTGTGGGGGCACCCTGGATATTAAGACATTTTATTATCCACTGCGTCATCTTTCACCGTGCACCTTCAATATTGCACTGGACCTTAAGACCCGGGTGACCCTTCATCCCTTTGATTCCGGTCGGATCAAGATCTCTTCCACAGGGTTCGATACCGAGGTCCATCCGGCGGGCCAGGCCCCGTTTGACTCCCCCCTGGGGTTGATGTTTGCGGTTGCGGCGTGTTTTCACGTCGGTGGTGTGCATGTGGATATTGCATCTGAATCTCCACCAAGAAGCGCGCTCGGCGGTTCCTCTGCTGCGGCCGTAGCCCTGATCGGGGCCCTGTCCATGGCCCTGGAGGGCCGAGTCAGCCAGGAAAACACGGTTGTTATGGCCCATGCCATTGAAGAGGCCGTTGCCGGACTGCCCTGCGGCATGCAGGACCAGCTTGCCGCAACCTATGGCGGGGTCCACGCCTGGTATTGGCCCGGCAACCCCGATGATCCCCCGTTCAGGGGGCGCAAGGTGGTCTCGGAAAAGGACCTCGAGAGCCTCGAACGTCGACTCCTGGTAGCCTATTGCGGCGTGCCGCATGAATCCAGAAACACCAATCGGAAATGGATCGAGGGATATGTGTCCGGACGCCAAAGACAGTATTGGGTCGAGATCGTGAAAACCACGAGGACCTTTGTCAGGGCCTTGAGTGTCAAGGATTGGACGTCGGCCGTTCACGCCATGAACAAAGAGGTGGAGCTGCGCCGGGAGTTGACCCCGGAGGTCTTTGACGAGGTCGGTGTGGCCCTTGTAGAGGCTGCCCGCGACGTGGATTGCGCCGCCAGGTTTGCCGGTGCCGGAGGAGGCGGATGTGTCTGGGCGTTGGGCGACACCGAAAGGATCGCCGAACTCAGAGTGGCCTGGACCAACACCTTGAGCCAGAGGGACGAGGCGGGCCTGTTGGACCCAAAAATTGATCGTAAGGGCCTCGAGGTAAGCTTCTATTGACGATAGCACCCCGGTCGGTTACAATAAATTTTAACTATAAATTGCCAATAGCCTGTTTTCCATCGACGAACCAAGGAGGACAATCTCATGTTTGGGCTCGGTGTTCCGGAAATCCTGGTCATCGCCTTAATCCTGTTGCTTATCTTTGGAGCAAAACGGCTCCCAAGCATCGGCGAAGGGTTAGGAAAGACGGTTAAAGAGCTTCGCAATATTAAAAAAGACATGAAGGCTGCCAAGGAACCGGAAAAGGGCAAGGTCCTTGAGACCGGTGAGTCCAAGGCCTCGGATGCCGGGGCCGAGGAAGGCGATTTGGCAGACGCCATCCAAAAAAAGGTCACCCAAAAGGTAACGGATAAGGTCCTGGGCCAGGTCCCGGGAATCAAGCAAGCCAAACAACTTAAAGACAAGGCGGACAAGATAAAGAAGCTTGTAAGCTAGTTTCCATCCATAAATGGCCCTTTTTCCCCCGAGCGGCGTTCCAATTCCCCCCTGGTTTGTTCCTTCACATCAGGCCTATCAGTGGCTCGAGGAGGTTCGGCGACGATGGCCCGATTATGACTTGGCCGTGGAATTTCGCCATATGCGCTGGCTTGCACCCGGACAAAGAAAAAAAAGCTTGACGTTTTTGATGGACCACACCATGACGGCCGTGATAATAAACGGCGCCGGTTCCTATGTGCGCTTTCATGGACGCAATCGCACCAACTGGTTCAAAAAACGCATTGAAACCGCTCAAAGATAATTCGGAGGAAGACCATCATGAAGGCCATAAGATTGATAGACAACCGGAGACGTGTCGGCAGGAGTTGTTTTGAAAATATCGTGCTCTCGGTCTTTCGGGTCAGGGCCGGCGTGGCTCACAAATGCACGCCATGGATCGTCTTGGCAGCCCTGGCCGGCGGCGCCTTCGGGTGCGCGCCGGCTGCCATTTTGGCCGGCGGCGTGGCGGGGGCCGCAGGGGTGGTATGGGTAAAAGGCAGCCTGGAAGAAACCCTCACCGTCCCGCTTGACCGGGTCCATCAAGCGGCCCTTGATGCAATCAAGGCCTTTGAACTCCCCGTTCAAAAGGACCGGAAAGACAAAATGAGTGCGGTCCTCGCCGCCCGGTTTGCAGACGGGAAACACTTGCAGGTCCAGCTGGTATCCCTTGCAGAATCGTCTACAAAGGTATCAATACGGGTCGGGGTTTTCGGCGATGAGGCCAGATCCCGCAGACTCTTAAAGGAGATCCAGCGGCGCCTGGAGTGAGATCGAATGGTTCCCGAACCCCTAAAAAGACAGGCGGCGCCTTCTGGGAGGCTTGCCCACGATAAGCCCGGCAACCAGGCCTGAAAAAAGCACCAGGCCGCCGGCGGTAAACCATTTTTTCCTTTTGGAAGATCTCAAGATATCATTTTCTTCGCTGAGGCGGTCAGCGTTTTTCTTGATGCGTTCGTACTCACTTCGTAACTGCAGCGCCTGCTCGCGCTCCTGCTGAATCTTTTCCTCCCAACGGCGGTCAATGGTCGCCAGTTGTTCTTTAAGTGCGGCATTTTGCTCCTTCAAGGCCCTGGCCTGTTCCTCCCAGGGCAAACGCTTGATCAAGTATCGGCTCAGGACCCAGCCCTCCAGGATACCGTCTTGGGCGTCAAGAAGCCGGACGCGGCTCCAGCCGTCCCGGCTTTCGTTAATCTCTACCGGCAAGCCCGAAGGGATGAACCGCAGGATCTTGTTTTCAATGCTCGGCCCCCTGCGGAGGCTGATTCGAAAGGAGTCCGTCACGTAAGCCTTGGAAGCCAGACCGTTCTGGGGTACAAATACAATGCCTAGAACTGCAAGCCCGATCACTTTCCAAAATCGACCCATCTCCTGTAGCCCTCCTTGCGCGTTGATGGTCTAAAAAACATCCAGATCAGAGTTGCCGGTCGGCCTCGAGGCCGGCCGATCCCAAAACAGTTGCCCCTCTCAGGCCGCTGTCGTCTCGTCGCCCTCCAGAATCTTGAGCCCCACCAGATAGTGACCCTTGAAGCGCCCGTCTTCATCTTTGGTGATGTCTTGAATCCGGGTGCTCAAAGACTCCGGCGCATAGTCCTGTCCGGCGGAATAGTACTTGACATCAAACACGTGGCCGACCTTGAGCCAGGGCACAATCTCGGAATCCTCTTTGACCAGGACGCACAGGGGCTTTGTGCCCACATCCCAAAGTCTGAACTGATAGGCCGGCCCAAGGCCCTTGATGGCAAATTCTGCACTGTAATACTGCCGGTTCGGCCCTTGCCCGCGATCTTGCTTTTGCTGTGCCTTACGCAAACCTGATGTCCTAATCTTTTTTATTCAGGTTAACCACTGCCCCCTGCGTGTTTTGTCTTGGTACCGGCGCGTGTCCGGCCTCAGTTGACCGTTGCGGCCGGAAAATGAATCAGCAAAATCGGTGCCAATACGGCCGGAAAGAGGCGCGGTCTGTCTTTGTCGGCCTTGCTTCAAGGAAAAAAACGATTTCTTCTTTTTAACGGGTCGCCCAAGGCAGATGGTAAGCGCGCCTGATTTCCAGGTTACGCCCGGGACACAACCGGCCGGTGTTGATAACCCCGAATGTCAAAACTTTGACAAATCGGGGCCAATTGTGGCATTTTTTGCCGTCTCAAACAGGAGACCATCCATGCACGAACCCAACCTGGCCGCAGAACAACGCATCCTGACAGACAGGGTCCAAAACGCCGGAGACTTTGCCGGCGCCTATCTGGCCGTGCGCGCTCTGCATGGGCATATCCGCAGGCACGGCCCGGCATGCGCCCCGGACACGGCAATCCCTTTGGAAAACCTTATTAGAGCCGACCGATTTTCTTCCGAAACCCAGGCCGTTTTCCTGTACCGCGAGGCGGCTGAAGCCCTGGTGACGCTGGTGAAAGGGGGACCGAAAAAAACCGTGGGACTGCGGGCGCTTAACGGACTAAACAGCCTGCTTTCGGCCACACGGGGACATCCCTTAAGGGCCACAGCCGAGGCCTTGGCGGCCCTGCCTGTTGCGGTTCGGGGCCCACGGGTTGAACAAAGCGAGACCGCCCCGACCATCCTTCCGGCCGTGACCTGGGCGGAGATCATCGCAAAGGCTGGCTGCCGAACCGCCGCCGAAAAACCGCGCCGTATCGGAAGAAGCCTGGTAAGACCCGGTCCGCACAAGGACACCCTGTTGGTGGTGAAATGTGCGCGCCATGCCGCGGATATCGAATTGATACACAATGAAATCCGATGGATGGCATACCTTCGGGATCATCCCGAAGGCCTTTTGGTAAGATTTGATGTTCCGGAACCGATCCGGCCGTGCGGAAGCGAGGTCTTCGTATTGTCCGATGCCCCGGAAGAAATGAAAAAAACGCCTCCAGCTTCGCCAAACGGATGCTGTGGCATCGCCTTTGTCGCCCATCAAGACTATTTCGTGTACCCCAATGCACACCACCTCGGACGGCGACCCGACCCCGAGTGGTTTCTGGGGGTAATCTGTCAAAACGCTTACCTGTTCGGCAGACTTTGCGCCCTTGGGATCGTGCACCAGGCCCCGATCCCCCTGTTTCACAACCGCGTCCAGAGCAACAGGCGTCAGGACCGCGGGCTTTACGAATGGCATCGCGGCGGCCGGCTGGATCGATGGCTCCATTCCTGCCGGCATCCCAACTTCGGCCCCACCGGCGTGCGTGACTTTGAACATTTCATGTCCTTTTCCGGCGCCGGCACCCCACTCTACCACCACATCGGCTCGCACCTCCTGGCGCTCTTGCTGACCACGGGCAGCTATTTCCGGTTCAAGGACACGGCCAGGATCGGCACGGATCCAAGCGGCGCCCCGGTGGACGTCCGGGATCTCTTTGATCCGGAATTCTTCCAGCGCCTGATCGAGGCGGTTTTCGGCCAGTGCTAGCATGGCTTTTCAGGCTGCCCCTACCACGGAAAGCTCCCTTTCGAGCCAGCTGAACTGGTCCGCCGGATGATCGAAGAAATGGGGGTAGATCGTCATATGGAGGAAATCCTGCGGGTCGCAGACCAGCAAGCCATGTCGGAAGAGGCCTTTGTCGCGTTTCTCATCGACCGGGGATACCCGGAACATGACGCTCGAAGCCTCAAAAAGGCAAAACAAGACATCATCCTTCATACCGGACCCCACCTGGGGGGATTCAATGAGCGGGTGTCTGTTCCCGAGCTCATTGATGCCGTTTCCGCCATGTCTGCAAGCTGCATTGCGGGAAAATACGCGATGCAATCCCAGGAGGCCTCGGACAGCGTCCCTGTACCCCCCCAGCGCCCCCGGACAGTGCCTGCATAACCGCCGGGGTTCCGCGCCGGTCCGTCTTGCTGGTCTGTTTATTGCATGTCCATGCGGCCGTGCGACAGGCCGGCACGTGCCTCAAACGGCAGGTGTCTTTGCCCCATCCGATCAGCGCGCCTCGTCCGCATTTGCAACACACTGCGGGCTTGCCCGCAAATGAATGCGCAGCAATCATGATGATATGGCGCAGAGGCGCCATATACGCGACCCGCGCGATGCGGTCTCCGACAAACACACGACGGCACGCGTACACCATGTTTTAAGAAAGGTTTCGGAAAGACCTTGATGCAAAAGAAAGTGCTCATTGTTGATGATTCTCCCATGATCCGCCATGTGGTCAGCCAGATCGTCAAAGACTCCGGTTTCAGGGTCCTGGTAGCAAAGGACGGCAAGGAGGGCTACGACATGGCCAAAGGCCAGCACCCGGACCTGGTGATCATGGACGTCGAGATGCCTGTCATGGACGGTATTGAGGCCACAACGCTGATCACGTCCGACCCGGATACCGCCCACATTCCGGTCATGATCTTCACCTCACTGGGATGTGAGGACGATCTGCAACGTGCACAGGCAGCGGGGTGTCGACGGATCTTGAATAAACCCATTTCCAGGGAAACCCTCCGGGCCGCCCTCGAGGAAATACTCGGCGGCCCGTAAAGGAGACCACCGATTTGGATGCCACCACCCCATACCTGGCGGACACGGCCCCGGTGCAACGGGTCCTAGAGTATCTCAGGGACCAGCACGGCGTGAGCGCCGTTGTTGTGAACAGCCAGGGCCGGACAGTGCCTCTGGGGGACGGGCCCAAAGGGGCCCCCTTTCCCCACGAACGCGTCTATCCTTTCACGTTCGCCCACGATGCAGGCGGTATCCACTGCTCGGCGGCCACCCCGGCTTCCCTGGACAAGGCGGATCCGCATATCCGTATGTGTGTGGAGCTTCTAAGCGGCATGCTCGAACAGGCCCTGGTGCTACAGCAGACCACGGACGAGATGCTCCGGTTATCTGAACAACTGCATTTTCTGGTCGGCCTGGCCAATAAGGTCACCGGGCTTCACGATTTGAAGGACTACGCGACGGTTATCTTACGGGAGGTGTCTCAAGCTATTTCCGCGGATAGCGCCTTTGTTTATACCGAAGGCAAGGGGGCCGAAAAGCTCAACCGGGTGGCGTACAACATGACGGAGCAACACGCCGTCCGGATTCGACAAACCGCGGCGTTTGAGGCCGCCGATACCCGGCGCACCATCGTCTTTACGCTTGAAGACGGCTCATCGGTCCTGGTGACCCCGATCAAGGAAAAGGATCATCAGATCGGCTACATGGCCTTTTTCAGACATCAAGAAAAACAGGTTTTTACAGCATATGAAAAACAGTTTCTCACCATCATCGACAACATCATCTCCCCCACCATGGAGAGCTTGAAGCTCTATGACAGCCTCCACGAACTCTACCTCAATACGGTCAAGGCCCTGGCCGCCGCCATTGACGCCAAGGACGAATATACCCACGGCCATTCTTTTCGGGTGGCCAAGTATGCTGTGGCGATCGCCAGGGAAATGAATATTACCGGAGACCAGCTCACCGACCTGGAAGTTGCCGCCTATATGCATGACCTGGGCAAAATCGGAGTGCCTGAGAAGATCCTGGGGAAACCTGGAAAACTCACGGATGAAGAGTTTGACGAGATCAAGAAGCACCCCGTTCTCACCCACAAGATCCTTGAACCCATTGACCTGCCTGATCACATCGTAAACGCGGCGGTTCAGCACCATGAGCGCCTTGACGGCCGGGGATATCCCCAGGGCCTTACCGGAGAAAAGATTGCGATGTTCGCCAAGATCATTGCGGTGGCCGACGTCTTTGACGCCCTGACCTCGGCCAGGCCGTATCGGGATTCCATGACCGTTGAGGACGCCTTAACCATATTATATAAGGGTATTGACAAAGAGTTCGATCGCGACGTGGTCCTCGCGCTTATCTCCGCGCTTCGTGATGAGCAGCAAGACGAAGCCCTGGCCAAGATTTATCCGACCCTCAAGTTCATCAATGTGGACCAGATGAACACCTTCTTGGTACAACTCACGCAACACTTGCTCCCCGGCCGCCGGTCCGAGCAACCTGTCACACCGGCCCCGCCTCCCAGGCCCGCCGACCAATCCCGGGGACGCGCACGGGCCGGCCTCTAACGAACATCCCTTCTGAACGAAAAAACGCAGACATCATTAAAGTTTCCCCCTTTAACGATCGAAAAGCATAAAAAGCGGCATGTACGCAAGACCCTGGCCGGTGCAGACCCGTCGGCAAATTCCCATTCCCGCACAACGGGTGTGTAACCATATATGCCATATGCTGTGCAATGACCGTTAAGACAACTGGAAAAACAACCTGGGAGGGCTGATCATGGATCACAAGACAACGGCATCTCTGAGCCCTGTGGTGCAACTGTTCCGCAGATCTTGGCAAGTCTACCGCGAACACATGGCCACACTGATGGCCACCTGCGTGGCCGCAATGCTGGTACCGGTTGTGGCCCTGGTGCCTGTGGCGGCCGCGGGATATCTCATGTGGCGATGGGTACCAGGTGCCCAGTTGATCGCGCTGGGTGCCGGCGTCATCCTGGCAGTGGTCGTGGCCTTGTGGGCCGGAAACTGGGGCGCGGCCGCCTTTCTGACCGCGGTATCAGAGCCGTCCTGTGGATTCAAGGAGGCCTTTAAGCGGGCAAAGCCTTTGGTGCTGGCTCACATCTGGCTGGGGGCCCTGACCGGCCTGATCATCGCCGGGGGGTACATGCTTTTCGTGATTCCAGGCATTGTCTTTTCAGTGTGGTTT
>JAFDGP010000208.1 GCA_019309245.1 Deltaproteobacteria bacterium
TAATCGGCGGTTCCGCCGCGGTCGGAGACTACCTAGGAGCTAGGGTGTTGGGGCTTTCTCCGGCAACCCCCGCCCTGGCTGGGTGCTTTTCTTTCGCGCTGACGCCTGGGGCAACGTTTATGAATTCATCCTGAAAATGCTCTGGCATGCCATGACTTCGCGGCAGCGAAGCTCTCCATCCTGCCTGGGCAGAGAGAATCGGGCAGTCCATGCCAGTCAACAGAGGAATCGCCGCCTAGGCTCCTCAGAAAAGAGAGGAATAATCGTCAACACCATTCCAAGGAAGAGATTCACAAAAATGCGCGTCAATCATTAGCGACCCTGTGTTTTCTTCACTCTGGGGGTGAAAATAGAATGGTTTTTGGGCCCAAGTCTGCAAAAAAAAATTCGCATGAGCAGGCATTACATTACACCCAGAGAGACCGTCGCATCAACATTGAGTTCCGCCCGCTGACCAAGGCGACCGCCCAAGCTGGGTCAGACGGCGCGATTAACGCGGTGGCCGGCGAGTTTGGCCTGTGGGAGCGGGTGCGCAATGAAACGCGCCTTGACCCGCACAAGTACAAGGGTAAGCGATTTGATCCCGTAGTCTATGTCACGGCCCTGCTTTTCAGTGTCACCTCCGGCGTATACTCGCAGGCTCCATCCACTGGTTGTGTTCTTTTTATTTAACTATGACCCCCACCAAGGCCACATGATATTCATTAATCCATTGACAAAAACAATGGCAAATACGGTGACGATCAACCAGTCTTTCATCGTTTTTGTTCGTTTATATCTAATGAGAACCACGGCTGATACGATGACCATCTGAATTAGCAAAAGAATGAGATAGAACGGGAAGTTGCCTAGAACGACAGCTGAACGATGACCAACGATTGATTCTAAAGGTTCCACTAACGCTTCAAAAATATAACGAATAGTAAATCCACCAATATTGAATGGAATGCCTACCATAACAATCAGGGGTGAAGCAAGCCAACTGATGGTTTGGGGGTGCAAATCCATGAGCAACGTTATTGCTTGGATTATACCGACGGCAAAGCCTGCCAATAATTGGTATCCAAGCGATAACGCTATGACTTTTCTTTTTCCCATATTTTATGCACACACAACGCTATGCCTGACCCGCCGTCACATATAAACTCTGCATATATGACCGACGTTTTTACGGTAGGGTCAAGCCACTGGTTGTGCATTTAGTTTCCGTGCTTGTTTTATTATCTCGGAAGCCCTTTTTACGCTCAACTCATCATCTTCTGGACCAGAAAGCATCAATCGGATTTCATTCAAGATTTTCTCTTTTAATTCATCCAGCAACACGTATGCTTTCAAGTCATGCAGATCTATATCGTCCGAGTAATGAGGTAATGCTGTCTTTATCAATTTTATCATTTTATCTGTCTTCAGAAGCTTATTACCTATTCCTTTCTCAAATAGCTTTGCTTGAGTGATAGAGTGCCAGATTATTGACCTGTAGGCTTCAAAATATGACCAAGCTGATTCAGAAACAAATGGTCGTATTGAGTCAGCATCGACTTTCGACATTTTTTCGATATCCACCAAGTTGGCGATAATTTTAAAAAATTCCTGTAGCTCGGTATTTTCTCCGATTTGCTCTGATACCACGTCAGTTTTGACGCTACACATTATTTCTGATACAGGTTTCCCACCTGAAATTTGAATAGTCGCATCCCATAATGTTTGGGCTGCTTCAACACGTTTTTCATATATGACCATTTGACGATGATTAAGGCCACTGAGTGCTGTGGTTTTGAGTGATTCGAGTTCCTTATCTCTAGCCTGAAGGTCAGCTTTAATCTCTTCAAGTTTCTGATCGTACTCATGCTTGACTGCATTCGTTAAACGAGTCGTGAGTAGATTCCTAAATAAGTATATTGCTAGTGCAAATAATGATGTTGTCGATATTGCTGGTATCCAATCCATAATTCCTCCTTTTTATGCCTGTACAACGTTGTGAATCAGACTTTTCTTGGTGCAAGAGCGGCAAGAAACCGTTCTCTGCATTCATCTTGGTGGGTGTCCGTCATTTTTCGATCAGTTTCTGAACCGCTTCATACACCTTCTCAGGTTCTTCAACGTCTCGGATTCGAATACCACTCATCGCTCGTCCTTGCTGAAAACCTGTGGCTGGGGTTGCCAGAAAGATTGTCCCAAGTCCGTACTTTCTCTGGATGATTCCGCGACGCATAGCTATTTCCGTATCTTGTCATACTTTATGGTCTTCTTTTCCGCCGTCCAAAACCCCTCTGCATATTCCAACCGGTTTCTGAAGAATCGGTATTCCGTCTGAGCGTATGTTCTCTTCTTCGCCGTATAGACAAGCAGGGGAATACCGAAGAAGAAGATGCACCCAAAAAACACGAATGTAAACCAGGGAGGTAAAGGCAACCCAAGGACCTTGATGGCGAACATGCCAAACCCGCCAAAGAAGATTGCTCCCCAGACAGTCATGAATAATTGGATTGGCAAAACGGATAGAACGGTAACCCAACCGATGAAGCGCGGACGCAATACAAGGAGCGGTTCTTCAGTTTCTGGTTCTTCTACTCGTGAGGCCTGTACACCGGAAACCGATGCGCCACAACTAGCGCAAAACTTCGCATCGTCTGCCATCTCCTTACCGCATTTACTACAGAACATGTTCCGTCTCCTTTTGTTTCACACCCAACGTCAACGATGAGAGACAAAAAATGGACCGCGTCCACGTGGGTCATTTTATACCCTTCATCGGCTGGTTCGCCTCCATTTCGTCATTCTCCGTCTGGAAGATTCTGCTCCGAATGTCATGCACCGAGTAGGCCTGCTTTGCCGGGAACCGGAAAAGCGGGACTCCCGCTGCTGCGAGTGCCTGGTCCACGAAATCATCTCGATTCTGTCGCTTCGCCTTGGCGTGGCTCTTGTCGTCGAGTTCGACGACAAACTGGATCGTTAGGTCATTCGGGTCGCATGCGACGAAGTCGAGGTGCTTGCTCTGAATCTGGTTGAAGGCCGATTGCCACGTAGACCGGCTCATGCCGCGCTTGACGCGGATCACGTCTGCAAGTCTGACCTTGCCGAGTATGCGATAATTTTGCCCGACGGCTTGCTCAAGGGCGCCGAGGAAGGAGCGTTCGGCGGGTGAAAAGAGGGACTTTTGTTTCTCGTAAGGATAACTTTTGGGCGTGCGACGACCCGCGGTCAGGATGTTGATCACGCCCCGCACGATAGCAAGAAAAAGGAGTATGCTGATGATTAAGAACAATGGGCCGATCAGGTTTGGCATGTTTCAGTCATCCTTTCTTGAGGCGAACATGATGAATGACAATTTTTCAAAGCCGCGGTTTTGAAAAATATTTGTCCATTCATTTGTTCTCCGTTGAATGCGTTACGTATCATTACCTTGGAAGCGAGTGCGAGAAGAGCCAGTCGTAAACACCCTCCAGCTTTTTAGCTTCACCGGCAGCAGAGGCATGGTTGGCGCCTTCGAAGAAGGTAGTCCTGACGACGGTCGAACCCAGCTCCTTGAGGGCTTTTTCCATGGCGCGGATACCCTCGACACGGGGCCTTGAATCCTTGGTTCCAACCATCGCCCAAATCGGTAATTGGGTCATCCTCTCAATTCCTGAGAGATCAGGGATGAAGGCTTTGGGAATGATAGCAGCGAAGCGTTCCGGTGAAGCCATGGCCCATTCCCAAGTGCCTTTTCCGCCCATACTATAGCCGATGCAGTAGATGCGGTTGGTGTCGATGGCGGGATTGGTCTCGATGATGAAGTCGAGCATCTTGTTGAGGGAGGCGGGATCCCATTCGCCTTTACTCTGGGGCACCAGAATATGGACGATCGGGCGTCCTTCCTTGGGAGAGATGAACTCCTTGACCCCTCCCGTCCATTTGAACCTTTCGATGGACCGCTTGGATCCTCCTGATCCGTGAAGGAAGATGACAAGCGGGTTCTTTTCTTTTTCCTTCTTGATCGGATGATAGAGCAGTGCTTTTGGGTTGAGACGCTTAAAATCTGCCGCGATATGTTCCGGAACGGTAATGACTTCAAGTCGCAAATTCCCATTCACATCACCTTTTCTTTTCCTGAGTTGTGCTTCGGAGACGCTGACACTCAGGGTCAACAGTAAGATGAGATAAAGGCTGTTACTGATTCTCATGGTAAACTCTCCTGGTTTTCTTCGGAGAACATGTAATTTCCGACAGTCCTTTTCGCTGCCGAAATTCGTTAGGAGTGTAGGTGTGCTCCGTATGCGCGTCAAACTGAAATATTATGTAGTCGGCGCTGCAAAAGTTACATAAAGCAATGATTCCAGACCGGATCCCAGGATATGCAGGATGAAAACATGCAAGGGAAGGATCGATTTGTGGTCAAAACCTTGCGAAAATCATCCGCATGAAACCGAATAAATCCTTCTACAATCCGCAGGGCGATCTGTTCAAAACCGAACTCGTTCGCATCATCGACATGAACCATCCACTCGTCCGTCTTGGCGGCGAAGTAGATTGGGAACGGCTCGAAGAAGTCTTTGGCGCAACCTACTGCGAAGACAACGGTCGTCCGGGCACGCGCCTTCGTCGATATGGGTTACCGTGGCCATTCCTATGAAGGGGAGTGCGAAGTCCATGTGGACAAGCGCAGGCGCGGGAACACCGCGAGAAGCCTGTGGCGGTGGATGAAACGCCGGGCGGCCATAGAACCCGGCATCGGCCATCTAAAGCGGGAGCACCGGATGGACCGCTGCAGGCTGAAGGGAATCGAAGGCGATCAGTTCCATGCGATCCTGAGTGCAGCGGGAATGAACTTCGGAAAGCTGCTCAAGGCAGCCTCCCGGCTTCCTTCGCTTTTGCACATAGCCTTTGC
>JAFDGP010000209.1 GCA_019309245.1 Deltaproteobacteria bacterium
TCGAAAGCGGGCATCCAGAAGATATGGGGTTGAGTCCCGGAGCCTGGATTCCCGCTGGAGTTTATGCCGCACTAAGATGCGGCGCGGAATGACAAAATCAGGTTATCCGGCCACAGGAGCGTCACATGCCCTAACATCATTGACGTTTGAAACAGTGCCAGTTCTTTCTTGGACAAGATTGATGAACTCGCAAAAAGTCAAAATTGGGATGGCAAAGTAAAAAGCTTCAAGTAAGTCTTCAAGTTGAGCTTGCGAAATCCCGCTTGCGGGAGCGCGCGAATCTCGTGTGATGAGGCGTACTTAGCGTACGCCGCAATCATTTACCCCGTTAAATAACTCAGAATCGAATGCAGGTGAGAGCATGATGTTTCCACGCCTTTCTCGACCTTTGGTTTTACACCAAGACCGCCCATTTAACGGGGCAGGGATGAAGCGCAACGCAGAAATTGGACTTTTTACGAAGCCATCAAGATTGACTCACTATTTTTCCTAAGCTTGACGGTCAATGTTCAAGGGTCTTGGAAATCTGCCGCAGGATTCAGGGAGGTTGTTTTGATGCACGCAGAGCTTGTGATCGTGGGTACGGAACTGTTGCTGGGTGAACTTGTGGACACAAATGCAAGTTTCCTTGCCACATCTTTACGGGATATAGGACTGGACGTCCTGTACAAGACCACCGTGGGTGATAATGAAGCCAGGATAACCCAAGTCATAAACATCGCGCTTGATCGCTCGGATATCGTGATCACCTCTGGAGGTCTAGGGCCTACCCTTGACGATGTCACACGCCCTGCCATAGCCAAGGCAACCGGCCGAAAGCTTGTATACAGCATTGAACTTGAAAGACAGATTGCCGAGAAATTCCGCTCCTTCGGCAAGAAAATGTCGGAGAACAACAAACGCCAAGCTTTTATCCCAGAGGGTGCGACTCCCCTGCCCAACCCGGCAGGCACAGCACCCTGCTTCCTGAGCGAAGATATATCCGGAAGAGGCATAGTCATTGCACTGCCAGGCGTACCCAGGGAACTCCAATACATGATGAAAAACAAGGTCATTCCTGTGCTTGCCGAAAGGATGGCAGGTGCAAGGTTTACAAGGATCAAGATTCTCAGGACCTGCGCAGTGGGTGAAAGCAACGTGGATAGGGCAATCAGTGATCTTATGCGCTCAAAGAACCCAACAATAGGTTTGGCGGCCCATGCCGGCCAAACCGATGTTCGGATTACCGCCAAAGGAACTACAGCCGCCGAGGCAGATACGATGATTGCCTCAATGGAGAGAGAAATCAGACAACGCTTGGGAGTAGCCGTTTACGGCACAGGCCGGGAAACCCTTGTAGAGGTGGTCGGTCGCCTCCTGTCCGCGAAAGGGCTCAAACTAGGGATCCTGGATGCCGTCACACGGGGCCTCCTGGGTCGCGAACTGGCCGAAGCAGGCTTCGCCGACCTGCTTTCCAGGAATTTGTGTTTTCCTGATATCCGCGCTGCCTTGCAGGGCCTGGAACTCAGCCCCCCTGATCCCGCTGACCTGCAAGGGCCTGGAGAGATTCTCACGCAAGCAGCAAGGTCTATTGCCCCTCCCTCGGGAGTTGGGTTAGCCCTCCTCGGACCTTTTGGTAACAACTCAACATTTGTCGCTGTTTCAGGTCCTGGCAGTCTCAGGATATTTAGGCAAGTTCGCCCCTATAAGGACTCCAATTACTTCCGCAGATGGATTATTGTCCAAGGATTGGATTGGGTTCGAAGGGCTGTTCTGGGCGAGCTGGAATCGCCCGCGGATTAAACACAATCCACCGGGAACATGCTTTGTAGCGACAGTTTAATCTCAGGCGTTGGTGGGGTTCCCTCCTCTCACCAGAAGATAACCTTGTACAGCTTGTCAGCAAGCTTCTTGTCCAGGTTCTTGAGAACCTGGTACTGCTCCCACGCCTTGTTAATACTCCTTACCCTTTCGTACGCAACACCCAGGTAGTAGTGTGCAGTAGCATTCTTTGGGTCTCCCTCTACCACCTGCTCCAAGATTTCAATGGCCTCGAATTTCATGCCCATTCCCCCGTAACAAATCGCTACGCCGATCAATGCTTTGGATTCCCCTGGTGTGATCCTTAGAGCCATCCGGTATGCGTTGAGGGCTTTTTTGTATTTTCCTGTCCCACTGTACGCTTCGCCCAGAAGCATAAGGGCCTCGTAGTCTGAAGGATTCTCCTTGATGTGCTTCTCAAGGGACGATATGGCCTCTTCATTTCTTCCCGACTCAAGAAGCTCTGTTGCCTCTTGGAGACTATCACCTGAAAAGGCCCTGCTGCTCCAAAGGCAGGGCACGACAAAAAACATGGTAAATATTATCAAGATACTGAGTCTTGTGTTAAGTTGTCTTTTCATGAGTTTTGTTCTCCTTTTCGAAAGTAGATCCCATCTCAGTCCCTGACATCGTGAAATATTTCTTTTGATACGCTCTCGTAAAATATTTTATGGAAATATTCGCCTTTATTTTGCATCAATGTTGAATAATAATTTGACCTGCCCCTATTGATCTGATAAAAATGGCCCCGGCTTTATGCCCTGCATGTGGGATGCCCTCCTGGTACAAACAAGCTTATCGTCTCTTTTGGAGAAAAGGGCCTGAACATTGATGGAGAAGCTTCCATAGTGTCCGGCCCAAAAGCCGTGTAATAAAGCCGCAAACTCCTCCCTTCAGGGAATGGAGCAATGACCTAGGCTTCAAAAGGTAATTTTTCAGTTATGACCTAGCCAAAGTCAATTAGTTTTTGAACCTCTTCAACTTAACAAACCTGGCGGGTTTTGCGTATTCCTCGGCTCGCCGCGCTGTTCTTCTGGGAAACTCTTTATGGTTTTCAAGGTTCGCCCTGTCTTGACAAGGAGGATGGTAGGCTGTTCTTTCCAGGGCATCATCGCTGTGAAGATAACCATCAGAGGAGGGGCCAAATGACCTTAACAAAGGAGCGACTTGTTGAAAGCGTCAATATCCGATGCGGCCATACGAAGGTCAGGTCTAAAAAGCTGGTCGAAACGCTTTTTGAAATCATCAAGAGAAATCTTGAATCAGGCGAAAGCGTGCTGATCAGCAGATTCGGGAAATTTTCCGTAAAAGATAAGAGCGAGCGCAGGGGAAGGAATCCTTCCACCGGAAATGACCTGGTTCTCGGCGCCAGGAGAGTAGTCACCTTCAAGTGCGCCCCTTTTCTGAAGGATAAGATAAACAAGAACACCTAGCGAAGCTCCGCCTCAAACCGACGAGTTGAGGAAAGATTAGCTGCCTTGCTTGAACAAAGCGATGCTGGATAAAACAATAAACAAGCCTTCCTTAAGATCCGGCATCTCTCCGAGCCGGAAGCCAGGAACCAGTATCTAGTATCTGTTCGCAAACTGCACAACAAGATACAGAAACTTGACACAAATTTTAAGATCTTAACCTATGTAGACGGCTTGTGTATGAACGGCTCAATCCCTGAGCCTTCCCCTTCCTCGAACCATTGGGTCGGCTGGTTGGCAGTTGGTTGCCCTTTGAACTACCTTTCCATCGCCTGCTTGAGTGCATTTACAACTGCGGAGGCAAATTCCCTCGTATTTATGTGGGAATCTACCTCGATTACCTCGATTCCGCGGTCCAATCTCCCTTTCAGCTCCTCAATGAATGCCTTATCTGAACCCGGATCATAAAGGGCTCCCTCCTCTACACTCAAAGAAGAAAACCCCTTCAAAGGGATCACGAATTTTACCAGTCTCTTGTCCTCGTGCCTATTGAGCTTGTCGGCAACCGCCCTCGCAATTTCACGTGCTTCATCAGGGCTTGTCCTTGCCTGTACCCTCATTTCATCTTGAACCAGGAGTTTTCTTTCTGCCAATTTTCGTGATATCCAAAGCTCGTCTCCACTGTCCTTTCTCTCAATAGGCCCACAGCTAATCATGTCAAACCCGCAGGGGCTGAGGATATAAGGCTTGCCTGCCTTGCATCCGGCATCAAGCCGGTCTGGTCCGGCAGCCCGGTTTCCTCCCAAGAGGTATTCGCTGAACCCGGCCGGTACCAGGTCAATGAAAGCTTCGAACAGGCCCTGCCCGACCAGGTCCACCGCTGCCTTTTCTCCCAATCCGGTAGCATGGAAAGATATGACATCGTATTCCCCTTCCAGTATCTCTCTGACAAAGTGAGCACCCTTATCACAGAAGCCGAACTCAGTGATCGCAATGGAGGATCTTTCTTGTTTTTCTGTTTGCCCATATTCGTCGACCATGCCGCAAATAGCGCCGGCTCCATTCAGCATGAGGCTTTTCACTAGAGGGTTCAACCCTACCGTATCAACGACACTATGCATTACCGTGATGTCCCTGACCCCAACAAATTCCGACAATTTTTTCGCATAGGCCGGCATGGCTGCCACGCTCGAGATCATTAATTTGGGTAGACCAAAGGGTAAAGGCTTCATTGCCGAAAGGGAGATAAAAGTGCCCGTCATGCCACCCACTGCAATGACCCCTTTAAGTTCCCCCTTCCCGTGGAGTTCCAGCAACTTCCTTCCCAGGCCCTCCGCCATCGCAGAAGTCACCCTGTTTCGATCCTTCAGGAGAATTTCATCTATTTGGCCCCTCGTAATGCCTCCGGCCTTTGCTACCTCTTCACAGGTTACCTGTGGTTTCAAACTGGACGCAACTGCCCCTGTCCCTATGCTGATGTCTATGAGCACGGGCTTATGACCCCTTGATTCTATTCGCTCCTTTATCAGCCTCAAGGCCGCTTCCCTTTCATCGAGCATCCCTATGACTGCAATACCCATTATGACCCTCCTGCAGATATTCGCTCGGAA
>JAFDGP010000210.1 GCA_019309245.1 Deltaproteobacteria bacterium
TACAACCCGTTCGTGCAGTTGGGTCGCTATCGCGGCGTTGGCGACTACCGTCGGGGCAGGGTCTGTCCCGTCAAACCGCGCATTGAGAATGCAAATGCCGCCTCGCCCTATCCCCGGGGGGACCGCCTGGCGCTCCTGGATTTTATTCGAGACAGCGGCTATGTCCATTTTACCGATACCACCACCCGCGACATCACCCAGTCCAACAGCGGCAATCGGTTCCGGCTGGCCGAAGATGAATTGATCGGTCCCTATCTGGACCAGTGCGGATTCTTTTCGCTGGAAAACGGCGGCGGGGCGCATTTCCATGTGGCCATGCTGGCAAACATGACTTATCCGTTTACAGAGGCCGCCCGATGGAACAAATTCGCTCCTCGCACCTTCAAGCAAATCCTGATTCGCTCGACGAACGTGCTGGGATACAAGCCGCAACCGTCCAACCTCATGCGTCGAACCGGAGAGATGATCTGCGAACATTATCATGTGATCCGGTGCTTTGATTTCCTCAATCACGTCGAAAACATGCGACCCTTTGCAGAAGTGGTCCTGGACTCCAGGGCCCATGTGTTTGAACCGGCGATTTCTCTTTCGTGGGCCAAAGGTTTTGACGTGGACCATTACATGGCAGTGGCCGAAGAGATCCTTCACATGTGCGCAGATGTGGCCGGCACCAGCGTTTCCAAGCTGTGCCGGTTGATTATCCTGGGCCTTAAGGATATGGCCGGGGTTTGCCCGCCGCGGTTCATGCGTGCGCTGGTTTCGGCTCTTCGAGAAAGGTACCCGGAGCTGGTGCTCCACTACCATCGTCACTATACGGACGGCCTTTTTGTGCCGGCTGTGGGAGCCGCGGCACAGGCCGGGGCTCACATTGTGGACACTGCCCTTGGGGCCTCGGTGCGGTGGTATGGTCAGGGCGAGGTCCTGTCAACAGCGGCATATATCGAGGACGAACTGGGCCTGAGGACCAGTTTGAACAAGGAAATGATTCGGACCGCCAATTTCGTGTTAAAGCAGATCATGCCCTACTACGACCGCTATACAGCGCCTTATTTTCAAGGCGTTGATTACGATGTGGTAGAGCACGGTATGCCCGGCGGCGCGACGTCGTCTTCTCAAGAGGGCGCCTTGAAACAGGGCTATATTCACCTGCTTCCTTACATGCTTAAGTTCTTGGCCGGCACGCGCAAGGTGGTCAGATATCATGATGTCACACCAGGTTCTCAGATCACCTGGAACACGGCTTTCCTGGCGGTCACAGGCGCCTACAAACGGGGGGGGGAACGACAGGTGAGACGGCTCTTGAGGGTACTGGACGCGGTCACATCCCTTCCGGAAGAGGAGCTGTCGGAAGAAATCAAGGCGGACCGGCTCAAGCTGTACCGGGACAGCAATGATGCCTTCAGACAACTCCTTCTGGGAAAATTCGGCCGGCTGCCCCTGGGGTTTCCCCCGGCCTGGGTGTATGAAAGCGCTTTTGGTGCGGAACACTTCGAACAGGCCCTGGCCGAGCGGACCGAAGATTCCCCGCTGAGCTTGCTTGAAGACACCGATTTTGAAGAAGAATCCAAGGCATTGCAGGAACGGCTACACCGCCGACCCACCGAAGAGGAACTGGTGATCTATTTGAACCATCCGGGAGACGCGCTTAAGACCATTGAGTTCAACACGAAATTCGGAGATCCGAATCTTGTTCCCCTGGATGTATGGTTCGAGGGCCTTGAGGTCAATCAGACCCTGGACTTCAAGGACTCCAGCGGAAAACCGCACCGAATGGTGATTCAACACATCTCCCGGCCGGACAAGCGCGGCATGAGCGTGGTGCAGTACATATTGGATTCTGAAATCTTCAGACACCAGGTCAAGGTCAAGGAGGCGGCCGCTTCTGCCGCTGCGGCAACGGTGGAGCTGGCGGACCCGAAAAACAAGTATCACGTGAGCGCACCAAGCAACGGGGACCTGTGGGTGATGCACGTACAGGCCGGCGACATCGTGAAAAAAGGCGAAGAACTGTTTAACATCTCCATCATGAAGCAGGAAAAGGCCGTGCTCGCCCCTGTGGACGGTATGGTTAAACGCGTGTTGAAGTTTGCCAATTACCAGGAAGACAGAAAGATGATCCCGGTCAAAGAAGGTGAACTTCTGGTGGAACTCGGCCCTGCGCCCGAGACGTGCCCGACTTGCCGCAAGGACATCATCACGGAGGAGTCCCGTTTTTGTCCGTTTTGCGGGCAGAAGTTGTAGCAAAGGCCCGGCGAGCGGATTATTTGCCTACAAACTCGCCGTTTCGAAACCGGCCTGTCAATTTCTTTCCGTCGGGGCCGGTGAGCGTGCCATGTCCGTGAATCTTGTTGTTCTTGAACTCGCCGACATACTTAATACCGTTGGGACGGACCAAAACCCCCCGGCCGTTGAGCATATTGTCCTTGAACTCGCCCACGTATTTCGCCCCGTCTGATGATATCAGGGTTCCCTTGCCTTGCATTTTTCCGTCTTTGAATTCGCCGACGTATTTGTCACCATTGGGATAAACGAAGGTGCCGTTGCCGTTTGTGCAGTTTCCTTCAATACAGGCCCCGTAAACGGGCACAGGGCTGACACACACGGCGACGAGCAGCAATACGATCGTGATATACCTCATGTTCGGGCTTCCTCCTTTGCCTGCTGTCTAATATCCACCGGATTGCTGGCTGATTGGGATAATGACGATGTTGACCCTTCTGTTCATGGCGTTGTTTGAGGAGATGGGTTGAGATTCTCCGAAGCCGATCGTCTGTATTCTTCTGGAATCCACCCCGCGTTGGACCAGGGCGTTTTTCACGGCCTCGGCCCGGCGTTCAGACAGGGTCTGGTTGTAGGCCTCCGGCCCGGTGGCGTCGGTGTGTCCTTCCACGCGGATCGTGGTTTGCGGGTAGCGGTTTAAGACATTAGCCACACGCCCGATTTCCGCGTAAGCCCCGGGCTTGAGCGTATAGGAGTCAAAATCAAACAGGACCTCGGGCCTGAAGGTGGCGGTCAGCACGTTCTGCGTTCTTTGAATGCTGGCGGCCTCACTGGCGGCCAGGGCGGATCTGAGCTCTTGTTCCTGCCGGTCCATGTAGGCCCCGATCTGGTTTCCGGCCAGGCCCCCCAGAACGGCCCCGATGCCCGCACCGAGCAAGGTGGCTTCAGTGTCCCGGCCGATGACCTGACCAAGGATCGCCCCGCCGGCGGCGCCGATCAGGACGCCGGTCTTGGCGCCACGTTGCTGTTGCGTGGGACCGGCGCAGGCACACAGGCTGGCCGTGAACATGGTCACCACGATCATCACCCCGATACGTTTCATCGTTGTTTCCTCCTATCCCGGCTGGACCGGTACCAAAAAAGCAATCGAAAAATTTATCACGTGATGTATTCAGGGCGTCAAGACGCAAAACATGAAAAACTTTTTATTCTTCCCCTCTGACATTGTTTGGTCAGGAACGGGTCGTTTTGCCCGTCAAAAGCTCAGGCGGTACGACAGCAATACCGCCGGCTGTGCCTTTTTCCTGGTCGCGGACAGCCGGACCCTGGAATGGGTTTTTAAATAGTGCAAAAAGTCCCGGCTCTGCTTTCGGTTGTGTTTGTGGGCACAGTTGACCGCACTATAAATGTTTCCGGCATAAAACCCGATTTCAAATAACGTGACCAGCGCGCCCAGGGCTTCGTTTCCATTGTCAAAGGCCTCAACGGCCGCCGCGATCATCACCCCGTTTAATAAAAAGGCGATCGCCGCATCCTGATAGCGACCGCAGTACAGATGGCCCGCGCCGGGCAACACCGCCAACGCACCGGCGAGTCCGGGTTTTTTGGATCGTACCATGGCCTTTTTGTTCAAATCGTCGCTGAGCTGCTTCAGCCGGTAGGTGTCGCGGTTTTTTGAGCTGATCTTGGCAAAGGTCTCTTTGGCTTTTTCCCACTCGTCCGTTTCAAGATAGATCCAGCCCTTTCGGTAGAAAATCTGATCGCGCAAATCAGGATCCCGGGCATCGCTCAAAACACGGTCCAGGACGAACAGGGCTGCAGGGAAATCCTTTCGGACAATGTAGCATTCGCTGATCATCAGGCGGGCCTTAAGGGCGTGATGGGTGCCCGGATATCTGTCGGTGACGACCGTAAAGGCCTCGATGGCCTGGGCGAATCGTTTGCCTTTAAAATACGCCTGGCCGATTTGATACATGGCCGTCGGCACCCGCGGGTCCTGAGGAAAAAAGTGGATAAACCGCTCATACTCACCCACCGCGCGGTAAAAATCCCCTTTGTTGAAATACGTTTCGGCAAATTGAAATTGTGTATCCGCATTGAGCACTACGGTGGTCTGTGCAACGGAAGAACAGGGGGCAAATATCCCCACCAGACAGGTGAGCCAGGCCGCGATGCAAACGGTTTTTGCCCTAGGGAATCCCATGGTGCCACCAAAAATCATTGCGGTCCACGGGGTCAAAGAACTTGGCCCGGCCATCGATAAAGACCACAGGACAGCGCTCCAACGCATCGCGGCCGCAGCGGTATAGGCGGTCTATGGTCATGATCCATCCCATCAAAAACCCGTGGCGTTTAAAACAGCGCACGGCATATGTCGAACATGAAGGATACATCGGGCAGCGGCTGCCGTCAATTGGGGAGATAAAGGTGGTGTAAAATGAGACCAGGGCGGTTCCGGCATTGCCGCCAGGGGCGGTATCTTTGGTTTGGGCGAAGCGTTGGCTGCCGGGATCCCACGGACCCTTCATCACGTCTTGCCAGCACCAGCCGGATGGGGCCAAACAAAGGAAAAAGACCACCGCAGCGCCGGCC
>JAFDGP010000211.1 GCA_019309245.1 Deltaproteobacteria bacterium
AAGGGAGGAGACTATGAAGTTGAAAAAATTTTGGTTCAAAATGTCAGTGCCGTTGTTTGTGGTTACCATGATTGTAGGGCTTTGTGTGCCGGCCGGAGCGGCTACCATCAACATCGGCGCCCTTAACGACATGACCGGGGCCACCTCGGATGTCGGCAAGGACTATGCTCTGGGCATTGCCGAAGCGATTCACTACATAAACGACAACGGGGGGGTCAACGGCAAGAAAATCAAACTCTATCAATTTGACTATGGTTATCGTGTGCCCGAGGCCTTGACAAAATACAACTTGTTTAAGCGCTTGAAGTGCGTTGCTGTCCTGGGTTGGGGCACAGGAGACACAGAGGCCCTGTCCCCCACAGTCACCAAGGACAAGATTCCCTACATTTCGGCATCTTATTCGGGCCACCTCACCGATCCCAAAAAGACGCCATATAACCTCTTCTTTGCTACGGACTACTCGACCAACGCCCGGGCCGCCATTACGGCCTGGTTCGATAAAAAATGGCCGAAGCACAAGGACTACGGAAAAAGAAAACCGCGTTTTGCCTGTTGCTATATGTTTGCCTCGCCCTATTGCAGCGCCCCGATCAAGGCGATTAAGGACCAGGCCAAAATCCTGGGGTTCGAGGTCGGTTCGGATCAGGATGTGTCGCTGTTTGCCATTGATACCAAGAGCCAGATCCTGGCTCTCAAGGATTTCAAACCCGATCTTGTCTGGCACGGCAACACCACCATGTCTGTAGCGGCAACATTGCGCGATGCCTATTCCCTGGGGCTCGGTGCGGATCATATCGTGAACAACTGGGGATTTGATGAAAACCTTCCGCGATTGGCCGGCGAGGCCGCCGAAGGCGTGATGGGCGTGGCTCCGTGTGCCTTTTTCGGAGAAGACGTTCCCAGAATGGACAAGGTGGTAGAATACGCCAAGAAGTACAACCCGGGCGTACCGGTTAAAAAACGCCTCATCCGGACGGTGCAGGCCTGGGGGGACGTGATGATCCTGTGGGAGGCCCTGAAACGCGCGGACAAGGCCGGGGACCTGAGCGGCGAAAGTATCTTGAAAAACGGCTTTGAGACCTTGAGAAACTTCGACATCGGCCTGGGGGCCCCACCGATCACCTTTACGTCTACAGATCACCGGGTAGGCGGACAGGTCCCTGTCTACGAGTGGAAAAACGGAAAATTTACCCTGGTCGAAAGGGTGGATCTCAAGAGCCGTTGGCCCAAGAAATGGGCAAGTGAGTGGATCGGCTGGTAGACGCCGGCAACTACCTCAAAGGAGGCCGGAAGCTTGTCGGAAGACACACCAATACTGAAAATCAACAACATTGAGGTCAAATATCACGAGGTGATTTTGGTCCTCAAGGGGGTTTCCATCGAAGTGCCCAAGGGCAAGATCGTGGCCCTGCTAGGGGCCAACGGGGCCGGAAAGAGCACCACACTCAAGGCGGTCTCCGGCTTGTTGAAGCATGAAGACGGAGAAATCACGGACGGTTCCGTGGAATTCATGGGGAAACGGATCGACCGGCTCAGTGCGGAAAAGATCGCCAAAAGGGGCATCGTCCAGGTCATCGAAGGACGCAGGGTCTTTGAGCATCTTACCGTGGAGCAGAATCTTAAGGTCGGCGCGCACCTGAGGGGCAACCGGAAGTCCATCCGGGACGGATTGGAAATGGTTTACAACTATTTCCCCAGGCTTCGGGAAAAACGCAACGAGACGGCCGGATTCATCAGCGGAGGAGAGCAGCAGATGACCGTGGTGGGCCGAGCCCTGATGACGAATCCGAAGCTGATCCTGCTCGACGAGCCTTCCATGGGCCTCGCACCGCTTCTTATCCACGAGATCTTCAACATTATTACCAGATTGAACCGAGAAGAAAACATCTCGATCCTCCTCGTGGAACAGAATGCAAAGCTGGCTTTAAACGTCGCCCCCTATGCCTACGTCATGGAAAACGGCCGCATTGTCATGGACGACACCGCGGAAAAACTTCGAGAAAATCCCGATATCAAGGACTTTTATCTGGGCCTTACCGATGTGGGAGGCCGGAAGAGCTTTCGAGACGTCAAGCATTACAAACGCAGGAAACGTTGGCTTACGTAATGCACGGTTCATGTGGACAGCCACAGGAGGTGCGGGGACCACACTCTGCTAGAAATCCGGGATCGGACCGCACTGTCGGGCGGCTGTGGAAACCGTTCCATTGTGATGTAACGAAAGTAAGGTTACCAACACTGGATGAAAGTAGGGAGGTATAACATGCGCACGAGATCAACAATCATGCAAGGCCTGGTTCTCATCATGGCAGCGACGTTTCTGGCGAGCTGCGCCGCAATGACGCCCAAGCCGACCCAACAGAACTTTAAGGCCCCGGTCGTTACCCTGGATCACGTGGAGGTGGCCCACTACTGGGGGTGGTGGTATTTCAAGAAATCCGTAAAACCGACCGTGGGAGATGCCGGAAACTACGGTGCGCCCATGGACCTTGCCTTTGTTTTCAACATTCAAAACCCCAATGACTATCCCGTGATGATGGAAACCTTGAAGTTTACAGTGGCGTTCGAGGAGTTCGATCTCAATACGGTCAGTGCACCCGAGACCCAATGGATTCCTGCTGGAAAAACCAACCAGTTGCGGGTTCACGCCATGTTTGACGTGAGGCAGTCCCTGTTGAGCCTTCTGGTCACGGGCGGTTTTAAACTCCAGGAAAAGGGAATGGGAGCTGGAGCTGGAGCCGCTTTCAAGCAACTGGGCGCATGGTGGAAAGGCGCCCCGCAATTTGCTTTTCCAATCAATGTCAAGGAAGGATCGGCCATCTTCAAGGCAGACGGCCTGACAACCATCACCACGTTCGGCGGAACCTTTCCCTAGAGCGACATGCCTGTGGTCCGGCCTTGCGGGCCGGACCACAGCTTCGTATCTTTTGTCAGCAGGCACAACTCGCCGCGGTCCACCTTGCCCTGGAGGCCTTTTGCCCACTGCCCAGCTGATCATCAACAAAACGGGAACTTCGTGACGGAGCAATGCCATGACCGTGAAACACGATCGTACATCCGGTTTTTATAATCAATCCTTGGAAACCATGTCCGTCTCGCAGCGGGCCGAGTACCTGGATGCCGCGCTTCGCAAGATCGTCGCACACGCCTACGAGAACGCGCCAGCTATTCGGTCCAAGTTCGACCAGAACGGAGTACGCCCGCAGGACATCAAAAGCGTGCGTGATCTCGAAAGGCTGCCGATCACGCACAAACACGAGCTGGCCGCCCTGCAAGAGAAAGACCCCCCTTTTGGAGGATTTCTGGGGCTTCCCCGGAATCGCCTGAAGAGAATCTGTATGTCTCCCGGGCCCATCTACGAACCTGAGCCGATCGAAAACAACAATGATCGCTGGACCCAGGCCTTCTTTGCAGCAGGATTTCGAAAAGGGGATGTGGGCCAGATCACCTTCAGCTACCACCTGGTTCCACCGGCGTTCTGGTTCGAGGATGCCCTGCACGCTCTGGGTTGCATTGCTATCCCCGGTGGGGTAGGCAATACCGAACTTCAGGCCAGGATGATGCACGATTTAAAGGTCACCGGGTATGTGGGAACTCCCAGCTTTCTGGCAACCATCGCGCAAAAGGCCCGGGAGCTGGGCTACGATCCGAGAAAGGATTTAGACCTGGAGGTAGGATTCGTTTCCGGGGAGATGTTGCCGGAGTCATTGCGGAGCGAGCTGGAAGACACCTTCGGCATGGTGGTCCGGCAGGGTTACGGCACGGCGGATGTGGGATGTCTGGCCTATGAGTGCTATCACAAAGACGGCATGCATATCCCGTATAATTGTATTGTCGAAATCGTGGATCCCGACACGGGAAAACAGCTCGGCCCGGGGGAAACCGGTGCCGTTGTGGCGACGGTTTTCGACAAGGTGTACCCCATGATCCGGTTCGGCACCGGAGATCTATCCTATATTACAGACGAACCGTGCGCCTGCGGTCGTACAAACCCTCGTATCGTCAAGATTCTGGGCAGGCTGGATCAGGTCACCAAGGTCAAGGGGATGTTCATTCACCCCGGAAATGCAGATGACGTGGCCGCCCGGTTTGAAGAAATCGAGCGGTATCAGGTGGTCGTAGACCGGCGCGGCCATGTGGATGAAATGACCTTTGTGGTAGAACTCAAGCCGGGAGTGGAGCCCTCGGATGCCCTTCGGCAACGCATTGAAGCCGCCATCCCGCAGGCCATGCGGGTCCGGGGAAAGGTGCGCTTTGTGAGCCCGGGGACGCTTCCGGAAGATCTCAAAAAAATCGACGACCGGCGCACATGGGAATAACGGCCGCGGCCGCGGTGGGTCGTGCGTCGCCACCGACCCTGCCTGAAGGCACACGAATTGCATATGATTGCATATAGTGCATCTGGACTTTGTTCATCAGGCGCCCTGACAAATCGGGACCCCTGATGAACAAAATGACAACCAAACATTGCGGCTTCGTTATTGAAGGTGATGCCACCCCTATTCATGGATAAACACAGGTTGCGGTCGGCCCGAACCCTTTTCTCAGCACGGATTCATGCCGCGATCCTGGTGGCCTGTGCTGTGCTTGTGCTGCGGTCAGCCGGAAACGGCGCAGATTGCCCTGATCAACTCCGGGGATGCGAGTGTCTGGTTCCTGCCTGCCTGCTGGGGCTTGACTGGGAACGAGGCCCGGCCTGTGCTCTGGTGGTGGAAAAGACGTCTCAAACCATCAGTGTATACGAATGGAACAAAGGGGGCATCACGTTGAAG
>JAFDGP010000212.1 GCA_019309245.1 Deltaproteobacteria bacterium
GCAGGGAGAAAGATAACCCCGGTCAAACTGCATGCCTTCAACGACCTCCAGGGTCGTCTCCATGCTCTTGGCCTCTTCAACCGTGATAACCCCTTCCTTTCCCACCTTGTTCATGGCCTCAGCAATGATGTTACCGATGGTCTCATCGTTGTTCGCGGAAATACAACCCACCTGGGCGATCTCTCGCTGGTCTCTGGTGGATTTGCTCAACTTGGCCAACTCGGAGACGACCACGCTGACAGCCTTGTCAATGCCGCGTTTGATGGCCATGGGGTTGTTCCCCGCGGCAACCAGCTTCTGACCTTCTCCGTAAATCGCCTGTGCCAGAACCGTTGCCGTGGTTGTCCCGTCGCCGGCCACATCACTCGTTTTGCTGGCGACTTCCTTGACCATCTGGGCCCCCATGTTTTCAAACTTGTCTTCCAGCTCAATCTCTTTGGCCACGGTCACGCCGTCCTTCGTGACCGTCGGGGCACCCCAGGACTTTTCCAGGATTACGTTTCTTCCCTTGGGACCCAGGGTCACCTTGACCGCGTCGGCCAGTGTATTGATTCCCGTCAGGACGGCTTCTCGAGCCTTGATGTCGTATTTGATCTCTTTTGCAGCCATGTCTGTGTATCCTCCTTAAAAGTATTGTCGGAAGCGTTTTGGGCCGATCGCTAAAAGAAAACGAATCATTCAGCCATACGCCCGAATCGTACTATTTTTTTTCGATAACGCCCAGCACGTCATCTTCACGCATGATCAGGTACTCTTCACCATCGATCTTGATGTCCGTACCCGCATATTTGCTGAACAGGATCCGGTCATCCTTTTTCACATCGAGAGGTACATTTTTGCCGCTATCCGAGACCTTTCCCTTGCCTACAGCCATCACCAACCCTTCCGAGGGCTTTTCCTTGGCCGTATCCGGGATGATGATACCCCCCCTTGTCTTCTCCTCGCCCTCAAGGCGTTTCACCAATATACGGTCTTGTAAAGGTCTAATCTTCATGGTGCTTATTCTCCTTCTCAGTAAATTTGAAATTCCTTTGGTCAGCATCCTGATCTGACCAAAATCTCACCGAAATCAAGCCGAAAAAACCCCTATTCACCTCCTTTCGAAAAAAATCGCGTTGCAGAAATCATTTCGACCTCATTGTCGAACATATCCCAAAAGAGAACATTGAACTTTTATAAGGAAGTAAGGGCGATCTTTGTGCCCGCCTGAGAGGATTTTTGAAATTATCACCACGCTCGAAACAACCGTCCATGCGGATTGCCTCGGCTCCCCTGCCCCGGGACCTTTGATAGAACTCAGGGGCAAATGTCGGTACGAACGCTTTTGTCCCTCCTTTTCTCAGCGGGCTTTTCAGAGCTTTCCGACACCGCCGGATCAGTCTGAACCAGCCGACTTTTTCTTTTTCGCACACGCGGTCTGTTGTTCGGCGTTGCGGGCCTTTCCCCCGGGTTTCGACTGGTCTTTGCCCCCTGTCGATTCCCTGGGGCCGCCAGAGCGATTCGCATAGTCCGTCACATACCAGCCTGTGCCTTTCAGGTGGAAGGTGCTGTGTGAAATAAGCTTCTGCAGCTTGCCGGAACACTTGTCGCACTTTTTCAACGGGGCATCTGAAAACTTCTGATACGCTTCGATAATTCTGCCGCACTTGCGGCATTCATACTCGTAAATCGGCATTTGTCATACCTCCTGCCGAAAGAATCTATGTAAAAATAAGCAACACCAGGGATTTGTCAAGGGCACAACATCCAGATGAAAGACAAAAAAATGGTCACTCGTCTCTCACGTGTTCCAGAGCCCCCTCCCAAGCCCCGTAAAATGAAAAAACCGCTGTCATGCCCTCTATGGAAGCTTTTGTCAAAATGGACCGCGTCAGATCATGAACCCGTGCCTCTTCGGCGACCCGTTCCTCCTGGGATGCATCAAAAGACTGCAAAAAAGTAGAGAAACGGACCACGTGGACCAGTTCGTGGCACACGATATACAGGCTGAACGGCAACAGCTTCAGGGTCGCAAAGGTATCCAGCGCGCGAAGGATATTGTGGTCCTGAAGACAGATCTTATAGAAATCATATTGCGAAGACCCGAGGGATGTGTCGGCCTTCCGCCCCACGTAACGAATGATCTGCGCAAACGGGCCATCCACCACCTCCTCGCGCGAAAGGTCGGCCAGGGTCCTGACATCATAGCGCCTTCGGCGCCACTGCGAAAAAGACATCTTGAAGGCATCGCTGACCAGTTCCTCCGCGATTGCAACCGCTTCGTTAACCACCGACAGCTGGGCTTGATCAAATTGCCGAAGAGATGCCTTTTGCACCATGTATCTCCCGACCTACCCTATTGGTCCTACCTCGTCCCGGATCAGCCCAACAAAACCCTGGACACGGCCCTGAAAATATATTAAAAAAACCTTGGTGTCGAACACGTGGATGCCGGGTGCGGTCCCGACCCCCGAAGTAAAACCTGAACGAAGGGAGGTGATGCAGTGGGCAGCGTGATCAAAAAGCGAAAGAAAAAGATGCGAAAGCACAAGCACAAGAAGCTGATGGCTCGTACCCGTCATCAAAGAAGGAAAAAATGATGAATGCGACCCCTCGAGCACGATGAAAAACACCGCGACGTGATGTAAACGCGGTGTTTTTTTTGGGGCCGTTGTCCCGGAAGTCTCCTACTTTTCCTTCTCCCCGGTGTATCCCTTCAAATATTTGAAAAACTCACTCTCCGTGGAAAGCACCAGAAAGCTGTCCTTATCCAAGGCCTGCTGATAGATCTCCAGGGTCTTGACAAAAGAATAAAAATCAGGGCTCAGTCCGTAAGCCTCCGCATAGATCTGGGTGGCTTCCGCGTCCGCTTTGCCCTTGATCTTTTGGGCCTTCATATAGGCTTCCGAGGTGATCCGCTTCATCTCCCTTTCCTTATCCCCTTCAATCTTTCTGGCCTCTCCCCTGCCCTCGGATCGAAATTTTTCCGCAATCTGTTTGCGCTCGGCGATCATCCGCGCAAAGACCGACCGCTGAACCTGTTCCACGTAGTTAACCCGTTTGATTTTTACGTCGACCACCTCAATGCCGAACTTTGACAGCTTGGGCTGCGCCTGTTTCAAAATGCCTTCTGTGATCTTTTCCCGGCCGATGTTTACCGTATCCAGGTCCCTCTCATTGCTGTGTTGCAACCCCACCTCAAAGGTATCCAGCTTTCTGTCGGACAACCTGACCGTCTCAATAAGGGAATAAGAAGTCACAAAGTTGCGGACAGCCGCGTCAATAATATCGTCCAGGCGACTCAAGGCACCGGTCACGTTGTTGACCGTTTGAAAAAACTTGAGGGGATCCACGATCTTCCATCGCGCAAAGGTGTCCACCCAGATAAACGTCTTGTCCAAGGTCGGAATCTGGCCCGGATCCCCGTCCCATTCGAGCAGATTTTTCGGAAAATAGTTGGCGTTCTGAACAAATGGGATCTTGAGCTGCAGCCCCGGCTCGGTCACAGGCTCGCCCACAACTTTGCCGAACTGGGTCACCACCACCTGCTCTGTTTCATCTACGGTGTATATGCCTCCGGTAATGACAAGCAGGGCCAGCAACCCGATTACAATGATCAGTCCCCTGGATTTCATTTCCCTGTACCCCCCTGCTCTTTGGTCAAATCAAGAAACGGCAGAATGCCTTTCTGGTCTGCATCAATGACATATTTCTTGCCCATTTTTGGAAACACCCCCTTCAGGGCCTCCAGGTAGAGCCGACGCCGGGTCACATCCTTTGCCTTGGCATAGGCACGATACTGCGCTACGAACCGCGCTGCATCCCCTTTTGCGCGATTCACTCGGTCAAGCGCGTATCCTTCCGCCGCCTTAATCGTCTTTTCCGCATTTCCAATCGCTGCAGGAATGGCCTTGTTGTATCCTTCTCTAGCCTGATAAATCATGCGCTCCCGTTCTTGTATCGCCTGGTTCACTTCATTAAACGACGATTGTACCGGCCCCGGCACATTGGTCTTTTTCATCTCAATGGTTACCACATTGATCCCGGTCTGCGCCCGATCCAGCTCTTTTTGAAGCACTCCCCGGGCTTCATCCGCAATTTCTTCCCGCTTGCTGATCACCTCGTTGATACTGCGGTCACCCACCACCATACGCATGCTCGCCTCGGACAAATCCCGCAGGGTCTTTCGCACGTTGTGAACCTTAAACAAGAACTGATATGGATCCTTAATTCGATATTGCACAATCCACGGTACCACCGCCACGTTCAAATCGCCGGTAAGCATCACGGATTCGTCATCATAGGCCTTATCCGAGGCGTATTGTGTCCGAACGCCGGCACGGAGCGTGCGAAACCCGAATTCTTCCTTGTACACATGCCGAACCCGGACCTTGCTCACTTTCTCAATGCCCCGGGGAAACTTGAAGTGAAGCCCCGGTTCCACTGTGCGCACATACCGACCGAACCGCTGGACCACCCCCACCTCATCAACGCTCACGGTATAAAAAGCAGAACTTCCCAGATAGACCAGGATAATGATGAGAACGATAATCCAGGCGCCTGAGCGATTCATTTGCTTGAACTTTCGAACGACCTCGTCCACCTGTGGCGGCATCCCACCGGAAGACCGTTGCTGTTGCTGTTTCAATTTTTCCCAATCCCAAGGCATGGTTCTCTCCTGAATCGTTCAAGGTTGGATTTTGCGTAATCCCTAATCCGGCCGAGCCCGACCAAAATAAAACTATTTAATGCAATATAGGCGA
>JAFDGP010000213.1 GCA_019309245.1 Deltaproteobacteria bacterium
CTTCAGAAACCCGCCGATCTCTCTATCCACATAAGCAGCCCACATGTTGGCCAGGTATTCCTGCCGTTCAGCATCATTTTTTGCGAGCAGGACCTCTGGAAAACCACCCCACGTAATATATTGCTGATCGAACGCGATTTCGGGTGGAGAAAGGGGCCACAGAAAAAGGGCTCGGCTTCTCCCCACAAGACTTTGTCTGGCCTCGACCTTCAAGCCGAAGGCCGAAGACCCGGTAACAACGAGTCGAATAGGAAGCTCCATATCATATAGGGCCTTGAGTAACAGTCCGGGATCTTCGAGCCTTTGAATTTCGTCAATAAGAATATAGATTAAATCTTGGGGCGGTCGTATTGGGTCAATTTGGCAAAAATCAAAAAGAGAACGCACATCCGAAAGAACATCCACGCAGTCCATGGTATCAAGGTCAAGGTAGAAGACCTGATCCGGAAGCGCCTTTTGAGTCGATACAAGTCTCCTGGCCAGTTCCCTTAACAAGGATCAGACTTGCCGAGGCTGTCCCAAGAGCATCGCTCCTTGAGACAGCCATTGATGAAGGGCCTCCATGGTTTTGTAAATTTTATACAAATTGTAAATTTGCTTGACAAATTGTAAAAACATTGCGATGATCATTTGTCATGATCCCCAGACTCATTTCTCATAAGTTACAAGAGTTAATAGAACAATATCCGGTAGTCGCAATCACGGGACCCCGGCAGTCGGGCAAGACGACCCTGGTCAAGAATGTTTTTCCCAAAAGGCCCTACTTGACCCTTGAAGACCCCGATGTGCGAGAATTCGCGCTGGACGATCCTCGAGGTTTTCTTTCCGCTCATCCGGAGGGAGTGATCCTGGATGAAGTCCAGCGGGTTCCCGACCTGTTTTCTTATATCCAGGGCCGGGTTGATGAAATCGGCAAGGAGGGGCTTTACATACTGACAGGATCATTCAATTTCAGTCTGATGGAAGGAATCAGCCAATCCCTTGCCGGTCGTGTAGGACTACTGAATCTTCTTCCCTTTTCATTCGCGGAGCTGGAGCAGGCAGACCGGTTGCCTGCTTCACTGGAAGATCTTTTATTTACAGGTTCATATCCGCGGATTTATGACAAAAAACTCCCTGCAAATGAGTGGTATGCGAACTACGTGACCACGTATCTGGAAAGAGATGTCAGGACAATCAAAAATATAACGGACCTTGACGCCTTTCAGCGGTTCTTAAAAATGTGCGCCGCCCGTTGCGGGCAGCTGGTCAACCTTTCATCACTTGGAGATGATTGCGGTATCACCCATAATACCGCCAAGTCATGGCTTTCTGTTCTTCAAACCAGTTTTATTGTCTTTTTGTTAAGGCCGCATTACAAAAATTTCAATAAACGCCTGGTCAAGAGTCCAAAGCTCTATTTCTATGATACCGGGCTCCTGTCATACCTTCTGGGAATCGGCTCCGCTGAACAGATGTCAACCCATGCCTTCAGGGGGCCCGTGTTTGAGACCTGGGTAATCAGTGAACTGCTGAAAGGAAGAATGAACAGGGGGCTAAAGGAGAATCTCTATTTTTGGAGAGACAGTGCCGGCCACGAGGTCGATTGTATCATTGAAAGGGAAAACCGACTTGTCCCTCTTGAGATCAAATCCGGCAAGACCATTACCCGGGATTTTTTCAAAGGCTTGAAATATTGGGCCAAGATTTCCAAGACAACAGGCCAGAAGGCTTATCTTGTTTACGGCGGTTCAATGGATCAAAAAAGAAAGGAGGGCACCGTCTTAGGCTGGAAGTCATTCGCGGGCACAATTCCTTTTACAGCCTGACCCCCCTCATTTCCCCGGAACGGTCGCGTACCCCTGGTTTGCGCTTTGACGCGTGGGCTGGATTGCGTTACGTCCCGGCCGCCCGTAGATGCTCAAGAAAACTCGGCAGGTCACAGGAGAGGCTCCACTCATTTCCCGCCGGCTTCTTGGTTTGAGAGACCAGGAAGCGCCGCGAAGCCTTGATGATGTCGGCGGTCTTGTTCAGGTGCGATACATCGTCGGTCGATGGGGAGGAAGTCAGCTTAATCTCGACCGCCCAGAGCTCGTTCCCGAAATCCAGAACAAGGTCCAGTTCGTGTTGATCCGCAGTCCTGAAGTAATATGCGCTGAAATGACGGCCCAGCGAGGAAAGCTCTCCCAATGCCTGCTCGATAACGTAGCCCTCCCAGCTCGCGCCGACCCAGGGCTGCACAAGCAATGTGCGCTCGTCTGGAACGTTCAGCAACGCATGCACGAGACCGCCGTCGCGCCAGTAGAGCTTGGGCCTCTTGACGAGGCGTTTGCGGATGTTCGCCTGGTAGGCTGGCAGCTGCCGGAGCAGGAAGGCCCCCATCAGGTAATCGAGGTAGTTGTTGACGGTGTGGTAGGAGAGCCCCAAGCTTTGACCCACCTGGACTGCGTTCCACACCTGGCCGTGCAGGGCGGCCAACATGCGGAGTAGGCGATCCGTCACCTGCGGCTTCGCAGGCAACCCCCATATTGGCAGATCGCGTTGGGCCAGGAGCGCCAGGTAGTCGAGTTGCCATCGTGGATACCGTTTGGGCTCGAGCACGCCGCCCTCGGGGTAGCCTCCGCACAACCAGTGGCGCTTGCGAGACGCCTTCGTTCTCAGCTCCGACAAGAGAAACGGCGTCAACTCAACCAAGGCAAACTCGCCAACCGGTGGATCCGGGGGCCGGTTGAGCTTTGACTTTTTGGATCAATTATGCTAGACATACCGTGTAACTTGCTGAAAAGAGCAGGTAATGTATCCGGCCCTCCGTTTGTTCCCGCAGAGAGGAAGCCCGGTATGACCCGGTATGAAAGGCAGGCAATCTGAAAAAGAGAAATCCCGAAAAGGGTTTCGAAAAAGCAAGGTGTGGCGTGGGGTACAGAGGGGAGGCTCTTAGAGCCAACTATTCATATTTCATGGATATTCCGACCCCCTCTTAAAAAGGAAGACCTATGACAAACAGCATGGCAGTTCCTGTTGAGCGAGTTGAAAGGACGATCCTGCTCATACGAACCCAAAAAGTGATTCTCGACGCCGACCTTTCAAAACTTTATGGCGTCACCACGAAACGCCTTAACGAACAGGTGAAGCGCAATCGGGGCCGTTTCCCTGAAGACTTTATGTTTCAGCTTACGACTGAGGAAAAGGCTGAGGTGGTCGCAAATTGCGACCACCTATCTCAGCTCAAATTTTCTCCTGCACTTCCTTATGCATTTACTGAACACGGGGCGATTATGGCCGCTAGTGTACTCAATACACAACGGGCCATAGAAGCCAGCATCTTTGTAGTGCGTGCGTTTGTCAAGCTCCGTGAGGTGCTGGCAACCCATAAGGAATTAACCCGAAAGCTCGCAGAGTTGGAGCGACACCTGCAAGATCACGATGAGCAGATCCAGGCTATTTTTGAGGCCGTTCACCAACTCATGCAACCACCAGAAGGGTCCCGGAAGAAAATCGGTTTTGTTGTCAAAGACCCTCGTGCTGCTTATGGGGAGACTTAGGGGATGGTCATGATGTTATTTTTGGTCAGTTTAACAGGCCAGCCAAAGATGTCATGAACGCAGGCAAGACAAGGCAAAATCCGATGAAAAGAAGGGCGTATGTGTAAAAAATTGGCATTAGCAGTACGAACTTGTGAAGAAATGGGCCAAAATGGCATCCAACCAGAAACTGGACAAACAGAACAAGAAGTTTGAGATAACCTATGGGCGGTAGATTCGGGAAATACGGCGATACAAAGCGCAAGGCCCTGATCCGGAAAAACCGTTTCAGGCCACCTGCCTCTCGGGAATCTACAAAGGAGAAATCCCGAAAAGAGTTTCGAAAAAGCAAGGTGTGGCGTGGGGTACAGAGGGGAGGTTCTTAGAGGCAAGTATTCGTCATCACCTGGTTGTCAAAGCCATGATTCAACATAGTCAACAACGTCCCCTCTCTAGCACAATGTGTCTAATCTGGATTTTGGTATAATTCTTCTTTAGTCTATTACAGCTTTTGTAAATGCATCAATTGCATCTGCGTAAAACTCAATGCTTATTTTGGTTGCCATTTCATCGGAAAGCTCAAATAACTGCCTTCGAGATGATATAGGCATCAACAACGTCATTGCACCTTTCTCCACAGCCAGTTCTGCAACGGCAACTGGATTTGGAACTAACTCAATAGAGCCTCCTAAATTCAAAGCACCGGCGATAATAAGCCCTCCTTTCACACTCCGCTCAATCAGTCCACCACAGAGCGCTATAAGAACAGCTAAACCAAGCCCTTGGCCGGAACTGTCAATGTCCATAGACCGCAGCTGTATCGAAAATTCATGGCTACGTGGGTCCCGATCTCCTACCAGTTCCTTTGCTCTTACATAGAGGTTTTGTTCACCATAACGCACGCTTTCACGAAACGCGGGGGGTACTGGCGTGTTAAGGATTCTTACACCACTCCCAGGTCCGACCGTTGCTTCAATCCGATACAGCGCTGGCGAAGCTTCTTGGCCACCTGGGCTAATAGCCCACACCTGGCCTGGTGGAAGCGGATCAGTATCAATCAGTTCATCACTGTGGAGTTCGGGGGTTGAAACAAACTGTTCAACACCGTCCACACCCATAAAATAGCTGAAATGGGTATTTCTAAATTCTGTTTTTAGGCAGCGTTTCTGCTGTTCTTTAACTCTGCGGCGAGCTTCCAGTGCAATTCGGACTATAGTTTCC